>NZ_JBICHO010000115.1:0-18156 GCF_043100905.1 Rhodopirellula sp. JB055
CAGCATTTAAAATGCTGCACGACGTCTGCAGCAGGAGGGGTCGGAAAGCGAGCGTACAGCGAGATTTCCGGGGAAGGGCAATCCGCGCCGTTTTCCATGCTCGGCCGCCTCCCTCGCGTACGCCTGAACGGCGTCACTCGACGACCATCAACGCATTCACTTTCCCCAGCCGGCGACGCTGATCAGCATGTCGGTCAGGGCGCTGACGGGGGCGGAGGGTTCGGCGTAGCTCCACATGTTGCGGACCAAATCGGTCATCAACATTCCGCCCAAGCTCATCACGCTCAGAATCAGCAACAAGCCAACGGTTTGAAGCAACGTGAACGGAACTTCGTAACCGCCTCGAACGCCTGCTCCTGCAACTGCAACGGCTGCGTTTTCGTCGATCAAACCGGCGTCGTCGTCCATTGGATCGCCCAAGGCATCGACCTCGGCGACGTCATCATCCATTGCGAAACCACTGTCTCCGGCTTCGTCAAACGCGTCGACAGAATCCGCCGCGTCAAAGTCGACTTCTTCGACTGCCACCGCTTCGGAATCGACCACTTCAATCACTTGGGAAGCGCTCTCGTCGTTGCCCTCGAGCTGCATCCCCGAAGCCGACAACTGGAATTCATCATCCCCTTTAAAATCGATTCCTGATCCCATTTCGCTGGCGGGAACCAAGCCGCTGCCGCTTTGACCGCTCCCGGTTCCCGAACCTTCGTTCAGTTCCGCTCCCAGGTCCAAAGCCGAAATGCTGCTGCCAGCCAAATCCAATGGCTCACTTTCCAAAGACAAACCGCTGTCAGAAGGGCTCATCAAGTTGATGCCGCTGTCGCCGGCGATTGAAATGTCACTGCCTGCACCGCTGACAACCAGGTCATCGTCATCGTCCGCAATGATCAGGTCATCGTCGTCGGCCAAGGCATCATCGACTCCGGACGAGCCGCCTGATTCCACCGACATGAGGGAACTGCCCAGTAAATCGCCACTGCCGGAAAGCAATCCGCTTCCGCCTGCATCGCCAGCCAGCAAATCCAATTCGCTCAAGACATCGCTGCCGGCGTTGCTTTTGGATTCCACCGCCGAGGGGCTGCTGTCCATGTCCAAGTCGCCCATCAGCTCCAGGCTGCTGGCTTGGTCATCCGAGCCAATGTCGCCCAGGTCGAGTTCGCCGTCGCTGTCTTCGCCGCTCAATCCCGAAAGATCGGACTGAGCTTTGACGGGAGCATCGGGGGACGTTCCTTTGACGGGCTCCAACGTCAGATCGTCGGAATCGCTATTCAGTTCCAATGAGCTTCCCAGGTTGAACTCGTCGCTATCATCGCCGACTTGTGGTCCGGGCGTGGGCGATTCCAAGCTCAATTCTCCACTGTCATGGGACAGCGCCGAACCAGACAAATTCAATTCATCCAGGTCGATCTTCAAAGGTGCATCGCTATCGGCTTTCGCACCCGGAACAATGGTCACATCGCTGCCGTCGCCCGAATCGCTGGCAATCAAGTTGACATCGCTACCGCCGGTGAGTGAATCGACATCCAGATCCAAACCGCTGTCTTCACTGGCCGCGTTGTCGCCGCCGATCACGGAACCGATTTTGGATCCACCACCATCGGCAGCTAAGATTCCAGACCCCAGTCCGGACATGTTGGGAAGCTCGTCCTTCAGACGCTCGATCTCTGCCTCGGGGAACTTCCAGCTAGATCCATCGCGAAAACCCCGGACCTGACCTTGGCTGCGAAGATCAATCAGTTTGTCGGCGGGAATTCCGAGTTGTTTGGCGGCGTCTTCGAGAGACAAATAAGAGGCCATGGCAACGCTGAGATGAGGAAAGAGGGCGTCGAAAGGTGTCGTGTTGAGATAGCTTCCCTGCTGTCCCCATCTTAATGACCGTCGTGGCGGATCGCCAACAGAAACAGGCCGTTCAGATGCAGAATTGCCGCCTCAACGCGGTTTTGCGTTCCCATGCATTCGACGAATGTCGTTCGGCAAAGGAGCCGTCGCGTTGAGTTCCAATGAAAAATCGGCATCGATGGCGCGGCTGCTCACCAGCCGGATCTCCCCATCGGGACCCACATGATACACCGCCATCCACAGTTTTCCTGTGTTTACCAAACTAATTACTTGCGTTCCTGATTCATCCACATGGGAAAATCCGATTATTTCGCCTGAAGCCCCCACGTCTCGCCCCGGGCGAGCCTGAATGAGCGTGGGATTCCCCTCCAGCGGGCGAGCCCCTTCGACCACGGCGTCGGGTTGGCGGATCACCGGCGATTCCTGAGCGAAAACGTCGTCGGCTGAGTCCGAGGCCAACCCCAGCCCGATCAACACGCCGATTCCAACGCAAATCATCGAGGCAACCAGGTTCGTACGCACAGCGACTTCTCCAGAAAAAGGCAGAAATGGAAAGGATTTCCGAAGCATTGGGGGGCGTCCTCGCAGCTCGACGCCCACTCTAGAACAGCGACTTGGTTGCGGTCCAGATCGCTCGCTTGAGCCCCGGATCGACCTTTCTCGCAGAGGCCCAAACAACCTACCCTCTGCGTTTCACCACAAAGCGTTTTCAACCAGCGTTGCTGGCTCGATCTCACCGTCGCGAAAACCGAATGTTAAAAAATGCGGATTCGATGAAGTTCGCCGGTTGTAACGGTCGATCCTAGCGACGTGGCGTGTGCGATCGGCAGTGCCGTTCTGCGCCATGATTCGCCGTTCCGTCCGGAAGGAGTCCGATGAAGCCTCACGATTTCAACGTCAACGACACGCATTCTCCCGCGGACCATTGGGGAGAACCGGTGGAGCCTCAGGCGAAATGGAAGGCCGAAAAGCAGGCGACCAAGCAGGTTGGGGCGACACGTTCGCACACCGCAGCGGAAGCTTCCATCGACGAGCCTTCGATGATCTCGAAACTCGTGACCTCCGTCGGTCCGATCGGATTGGGGCTGGCACTTTCCGCGGTGTTTTACGGGGTCGTGTTCGGCGTCAATTGGGCTCCGCTGAATCGGTACTTCCTCGGTCACCCCGTCGCGATCGCCGCAGCCATCCTGTTCTGCGTCGCCGTCGCGATTCTCGCGGTTCGCGCCGTCCAGATCGCTCGCGACCGGCATCAACTGGAATTGCTGCGGGATGAAGACCTGCTGACTCATTCCAGTGGTGCTGAATCAGCATCGCCGGCCGAACGTTGGTTGCAAGCCCACGACGCCGGCGCGATCGCTCGCGTCTGGCGAAAATCGCTGCGGTCACTTCCTTCCGCCACCCAAAATTCGCTGCTGGTTCGTCGCCTGAACGAAGTCTTGGGACGCCAATCCCATCGCAGCGGGACCGGCGATCTGCCACAAGATTTGCGTGAGTTGTCGGAACGCGATGCGGATGCCGCTCACGATTCGTACGGTCTGATCCGAATCATTGTCTGGGCCATTCCTATGTTGGGATTTTTAGGCACGGTCATCGGGATCACGCAAACGCTTGGCGGTTTGGACTTCACCGATGGAACAGCCGCCGTCGATCGTTTGAAGAGCGGGTTGTACGTGGCCTTCGACACCACCGCACTTGGGTTGGTGCTGTCGGTGCTAGCGATCTTTTTGCAGTTCCCGGTCGAACGTTCGCAACAAACGCTCTTGGCAAATGTTGATCAACGCGTTCGCGATTTGGTTTCTGAAGCGTTGCCCAGCGATGATGCGGGCGACAACCAGACAGCGCTCGTCACCCAGTTGTGCGATGGCATTCGAGTCGCCGTCCAAGAGTCGCTGGCGACCCAGGCCAAACTCTGGCGGGAAACCATCGAAGAGGCCCAAGCCTCTTGGAGAACGCAGCACAACGAAGGATCGGAGCAATTCCGCAAATTGATGCAGGCGTCTTTGCAACCGGCACTGACCAGTCACGCGGATCGAATCGAAGCCACCGTGTCTCGACTGGACACCATCGGCAACGGGGTCAGCCAAACGTTGCTGGACCAAACCAAGGCCTGGAACGACGCGATGCACGCCACCACCGTGGAAGTGCAAACCCATCGACGCACGCTGATGACTCACACCGAAGCCATGACCGCGCTGGCTGCCCAGCAAAGCATGAACACGACCCAAGAAGCTCCGGTCGTCGAGTTGGATCCCGTGATGGGCGACGCGATGCGAACGTTGGCCCGCGCGGTCGATTCCTTGTCGCAACGTTTGCCCACCGCGAACGCGCCGAGCGGTCGCGATGATTCCACCAACAAAAGGCGTGCGGCATGAGTCGGCGACGCGCCTCGCTGTCTCCCTCGTTGTTCCCGTTCCTCGCGGTGCTCGTCTGCACACTGGGGACCTTGATTCTGTTGCTGGCTCTGGTGGCCGAAAAAGCTCAGGACACCTCGGTCCCACAAGTTGCTCAGCACTCCGATCCGGTTGCACCGACCACCGCTGAACCCATCGACGAGGAAAATCCGTCGACAGGGAACACCACCGATCCACAGGCAGACACCGACGCACCTCCGGCCATGACCGCGGCCTCGGCCCAACAACTGCTCGAAGAAGAACAATTTCGCGTCGAACAATTGGTTGCTCACCGTGAAAAGCAAACCGGCAAAGTCGAACGACGTCGCGATGAATTGACTCAACTGCAGACCGCGACGCGAAAACTTCGAGATCGCTTGAAACAACTCAGCGAAGAAGTCGACAACGCGATCACTCCCGAAGACGCCATCGAAGTCGACGAGCAAGCCATCGTGATGATGCGGGAAGAGATGGAAACGCTCCGCCGCGAAATCGAGGAACTCGAACAAGTCAAATCGGGTGACAAACCACGCGTCGTCATCGTCCCGCACCGAGGTCCCAATGGCACCGCTCGCCGACCGGTCTATGCCGAATGCGATGCAAACGGAGTCACGATTTGGCCCGAAGACACTCGCATCACCTACACACAGTTGCTGGCAGGGGTCCAATCCGGTTCGCCTCGCAGCAATCCGCTGGACGCGGCTCTTCGAGTCGTTCGCCAACATGCGATGCAAAACTATGGCGACACCGTTCCGCCCTACCCGCTGTTGATCGTCCGGCCTGATGGAATCGAAACCTTCGTCGCCGCACGTGCCGCAATGAAAGATTGGGACGATCAATACGGATACGAATTGGTGCCGGCCGAAGTCGACCTGGCGTTCCCACAAGCCGACCGCGTTTTGAAACCCAAAATTGAACTGGCAGTCCACGAAGCCGCGAATCGCAATCTCCACCAATACATCGGCGGCGCCGGCTCGGGTGGCAACGGCGGTGGACGCGGCAGTCTGAGCGGCGGATCCATCCTCGGCGGTGCTCCACAACCGTCGCCGGGTGGCCCATTCGCAAACGCCAACGGGTACAGCGCCAAACCAAGCAACGGGTCGGCTCCATCGAGCAGCAAAGTCACCGACAACACGTTCGCCGGGCAACCTGCAGGTTCCAACTCGCCACTCGGCGATCCAAGCGGAACGGCCATGCAAAAGCCTCGTAAACCGCTGCCGGTCTTGTCCGCCCGATCGCTCGATCGCCAGGCGAGAGCCAACGGATTTTTGGCTCCACGTGACGCTGGTCCTCCTCTGCCCGCAGGCGGTTTGGCGGAGCCGATTCCTGGTTCGAATCAGTCCAGCTTTGGCGCCGTCAATTCTCGGTCCGATGCCCTGAACGATTACTTGGCTCACAAAGACAATCCGCTGCTGGATGACGTGAACGGCAACACCAGTCATTCGCCGTCCGGCACGCAGGGTGCGTCAGGAAACCGAGGGTCCATGAACGATCCTTCGGACGATGGATCGGACGGTGAATCCGATGCGGACGAAACCGATCCCGACTTCCGTGGCTCCAGCTCGCCAGTCAATGGCGAACAGGTCGCTGGGATGCAACAGCCAAGCGGCGGCCAGTCTGCCTCCGCCTCTGTTTCGCAGTCGTCGGCTTCGCCTCCGTCGTCCAGTCAGGCTCCCGATTCGGCAAACCAACCACCGCCGAGCGTCAACATGCAGTCGCAACAACAAGCTTCCAACATGGTCCGCCGTGAAGGACGCGATTGGGCACTGCCACGTTCGATGGCTGGCATCAACGGCACGCAAGTCGTCCGTCCCATCGCGATGGTTTGTTACCACGACCGCTATGAGTTGGTACAAAACAATGACGTGGTCGCCACGTTCCCGTTTGAAAACGATTCCGTTTACAACGCGACGATGAAATTGGCCACCGCCGTTCGCGATCGAGTCGATGGATGGGGAGCCACGCTTCCCGGAGGCCGCTGGCAACCTCGGCTCGACGTGTTGGTGGCACCCCATGCCGATCAGCGGTTCCATGAATTGCAAACGTTGATGCACGACAGCGGTGTCGAAATCACGCGGAGGGTTCGATGAGTCGACGCAGACGCACGACACTGGAACTTGGCCACGATGCCTTCTTGGACATCGTCGCTAACCTCGTTGGCATTTTGATCATCTTGGTGGTGGTTCTAGGAACCCAGACTCAGCGGATCACGCGTGCGCTCACATCGCCCGACGAAATCGCTCAAAAGCCTGGTGAATTCGTTTCCCCGGAAGGCATGCCGCAACCGAAGCCCAAACTGGCAACCGACGCCCAGCTCTCACAGTTGGCGCAAGTCGCAATGCGGGCCGCTTCGGCGCAACGCGAATCGATGCGTTTGGAACACATGGTCCAGCGTTACGATGCCGAATTGAAATTGGCCAAACGGGAACGCGGCGCCTTGCTCGACCTGGTGACGCTGGCAGAAGAAGCCTGGGAAAAGAAGCAAAAGGAACTTGACCAAACCAAAGTCAAGGCCGCGAAACTTGGTCGCGAAATGCGTGAGGTGAGCGAGGAACTGGCAGCCTTGGCCGGCACCAAAGAACGACTCGAAAACCAAGAGTCACCCGTCGTCGCGGTGGAACACCTCCCGACGCCGATGGCCAAGACCGTCTTTGGCGACGAGATTCATTTGCGACTGAAGAACGATCGTGTGTCTGTCGTTCCAATCGAACCGCTTCTCAAAGCGATCAAAGATGACTTCGGTCGTGTCATCCGAGGCTCGCGAGACGGACGCTCGACCTCCGCCGTCGGCCCGATTCGCGGTTACGTTGCACACTACGCAATGGACAAATCCTCTGGGCGAGTCACTCAGGGCGGCAAGACTTCGATGGGGACTCGGGTGCAACTGGCTGGCATGGTCATTGAACCGCTCGAGGAACCGCATGGTCAGCCGATCGATCAAGTCCTCACGACCAGCCGATTGCTTGACGTTGAACTGGCAGGTCGCGATCCAGCCAAAACCACCATCACCGTTTGGGTTTACCCCGAGAGTTTCGCTGCGTTTCGAAGTTTGAAAGAACACCTGTATCGACGCGGATTCGCAACCGCGGCACGGCCCTTGCCGTCCGACCGAGCCATCACGGGCGGCCCCAGCGGTTCGCGTTCCCAGGCTCAGTGAGGCTGACGCAGTGAGGCTGAATCCCACGCAGCGGAGATGGTGCAGTATTTAACTGCTGTGTTGCCAAGCGTTTCTCATCACCTTCCCCCTGGGAGGGTCGCGCGAAGCGAGGGGAGGGTCGAGCATCGGAACCAGCGCGTCACCCTCCCCGGCCCGAAGCGGGCCGACCTTCCCAAAGGGAGGATAAAACAAAAGGGCACGACCGCTGCACGGGCGGGGTTCTCAAGGAGGTGTCGGCACAACACTTCCAAACGGCACACCCTGGTTAGCTGACGCTTTCCATGTCAACGAGCGTCTGCTTGACGATCTCAGCGGAGTGACGAAACGCCGCTTGTTCATCCTCCGATAACGTTGGTCGCAACACGCGAGTGATCCCTTCGCGGCCAATGACGGCTGGCAAAGAAAGGCAAACGTCTTTCACGCCGAGGTAACCATTGACGAGCACACTGACCGGCAGGGTGTGCCGCAGGTCATAAACGATGCTGTCAAGAATGGTGATCGTTGCCATCGCGATCCCGTACGACGTGTGCCCTTTCAAGCGAAACACTTCGTATCCCATCGCCTTGGTCTCTTCGAACATTCGCCGGGACGTGTCGCTGGGATAAAACCGTTCCCCGCCCGTCATCGCAACCGACGACGCCGCGAATTGGGAATCACCGTGTTCACCCAAGATGTACGCACGGATGTCCTCAGCGTGGATTTGCAACTCCGTCGACAACAATGCTCGATAGCGAATGCTGTCGACCAAGGTACCTGTGCCGATGACGCGGGTGGAATCAAATCCCGTCAACCGAATCGTCTCGTATGCCAGAGCATCGACGGGGTTGCTGACCATCACAATGATCGCGTTGGGACTGGCTTCGGCGAGCGGAGGCATCCACTCGCGAAGGATCGGCATGTTTTCCCGGCCCATTTCCAAACGCGTTTGACCGGGATAGCGAAAAGGCACCGAGGCCGTGAACACGATCACATCGGAATCCTTCGAATCCGCGATGTCACCGGCCCGGATCTTCATGTTGCTGTTGACCAACGCCGCGGCGTGCGTCAGATCCAACGCGTCCCCTTCCGCTTTTTCGCGTGATCGATTCAGCAACAACAGTTCGCTAGCCAAAGGATTGATGGTCAATCCAAATGCAATCGCGGACCCAACCCTTCCCGTGCCCACCAATGTGATCTTCATGCGATTCATCCTTTGCGTTGTCGAGTTCGCTTCATTCTAACGCCGCCAAGTGGCGTATCCGAACCAAGCCACCCGCAATCAGCAATGCCCCGCCCTTTGGGTCTGGTTCCAACGGAGCGAATCGCGGGATTTCTAACTTCATGCGGGGAAGAAGACTGACCTTGCGTGAAGAGAAGCCAAAAGAAACACGAAGTGCAAACGAAAAAAGACCAGCAACCCGAAGATTGCTGGCCCCTATCTGACTCACAGAAAACTGCGAGTGGTTTTCAATTCGACAATCTGTCGAAAGTCGCTATTCAGCAGCCACAGCCTGAAGCAACCGGTGCGGCCGAGCCACATCCGCTGCATCCGCCACAACCAGCTCCGCCGTTGCCAGCAGCCGCCCCGCATCCGCTCGAAACGGGAACTTCAACCGTTTGAGGAACCATGATCGTCTTGGTGACTTCGACTTCTTTTTGAACTTGGACTGGCACGCAAACGGTGTAGTCTTCGGTCTTTTCTTCTTCGACTTGGTCCATCACGGTGACGGTGTAAGGGACTTCTTCGGTGACGGTGTCACACTCGGTGACGGTGTACTCACGAGTCTTGGTTTCAGGAACCATGACGGTGACTTCACGAGTGCGAGCTTCGGTCGTCATGGTCGTTTGGGGGACCATGCGAGTGCGAGTCTCAGCAACCATCGTGCAAACTTCTTTCGAACGAGTGCGAGTTTCGCTGGTGTAGCTCGTGCGTTGTTCTTTGCGAACACGTTGCTCGGCACGGCACTTCGTGACTTGGTACTCTTGCGTGCGTTGTTCTTGACGGCAACGACGAACAGGAACCTGACGAGTGCGAACTTCGCGAGTCATGCGAGTCACGGGAACCATGCGAGTGCGAGTTTCGGTGCGGCACTTGGTGACGTTGACCATGCGAGTCTTGGTTTCGGTGCGATACTTGCAAACGGTCACAGGACGCGTGCGAGTTTCAGTCCGGCACTTGGTCACGGTGTAAGTGTAAGGCTCTTCCGAACGCTCGGTCACGTACTCGGTGTAAGGCACTTCTTCGGTCACCAAGTTTGGAACCCAAACGCGTTTGGTGATCGTTTGAGTGCATCCGCCACAAGCATTGCCACATCCGTTGCCGCATCCACATGCGTCGGAGCAACCGCCGCACGATCCGCATCCGCCACAGCTCGAACCACAACCGTTGCCGGCAGGAACTTCTTCGGTCACGCACTGGAAGCTACCCATGTCTTTGCAGACAGTGCGGGTCTTCGTCACTGGAACGCGTTTGCAAACGGTACGCGAAGCGGTCAAGGTTTCCGTGTAAGGAACTTGAACCGTGTAGGACTGCTCAACGGTTTCGGTGTAAGGAACGCGAACGGTGTAGGTTTGTTCGACTTGCTCGGTGTAAGGCACACGAACGGTGTAGGTACGCTCGACGTTTTCCGTCACAGGAACGCAAACCGAGTAGCTCTTTTCAACCATTTCGGTGTAAGGAACGTTCACGGTGTACGTGCGAGTCTTGGTTTCGGTGTAAGGGACCTGAACCGTGTAAGGCACGTCGACTTCGGTCGTGACAGGAACTTGAACCGTGTAAGTTTCTTCGACGGTGCTCTTCTTTGGCACCATCACGGTGTAAGTCTGCTCGACTTCGGTCGTGACAGGAACTTGAACGCTGTATTCTTCGGTCTTGGTCGATGGGACCATGACGGTGTATTCCTCAGTCTTCACGACTTGGCGAGGAACTTGCTTGGTCACCGTACGAGTGCGAGTTTCAGTGCGAGGCACCGACTTCACAACGGTGTATTTGCGTTGACGCGTTTCTTGCTTCATTTCCGTCACAGTGACCATCTGCTTTTCGGTGACCTGTTGAGGCACCATGATGGTTTGAGTCGTCATGGCAGGGCCACAACCTTCGGCAACAGCCGCGGGAGCCGCTGCAGCTTCAGCAACAGGAGCACCTTCAGCAGGCGATGCGGAAACAACGGCACCACAACCACCACAGGCGGGTGCGGGGACAGGTGCGCCACAACATTGAGCGTTGGCGGTCGTGCCGTATGCCATTGCAGTCAATGCAATCGCGAACGAGTAGAACAACTTCTTCACAGGGATACCTCAAGGGATTCGAAAAGAGCGATGGCCATGGCGGACATGAACCCATCAGCATGGACTGTTGGTTTCGCCGGAGCCCGAGTCGAACTCCACGTCGCAACTTATATAACTCGCACTCGGGGGGATCGAAATTGATTCCGATCAGGTAATTCGAATCAAGTCTGGAAAGCCCACCGGTCGCGTCATCCGTAACGATTGTGAGGATTCTGTTGGGATGGAAGGTGATCATTCCGGTGTACAGGCAACGAAAAACCCCGCCAGTAGAACTGACGGGGTTTTCGGTGGTTCAAGTTTTCGAATCAAACTCAGCTGTTGCCGAGGATCATGTCGATCGCATCACGGAATCGGGGGTATTCCCCCTCGACCAGATCGTCCAGATCGTCTTCGAAGTCAAAGTCATTGACTCCACCAAGCAATTGGACTGACGTTCCGTTCGCGTTGACTCGGAGATGATCGCCGTCAACTTTTGCGGTTCGAACGTCGCCGTCTTCTTCGATGATGGTCAACAAAGCCGCATCGTTGGTGCGATTCATCGCCAGTTCAGCGTACTCAACCCCTTCGAAGCCACTTCCGGCCAAGAACATCGATTGAGCACCACTGCTATCGAACTGAATGAATCCACCTTCGCCGTCTTCGACTCCATCGGGAACATCGGTGCTGCCGTTGGTGTTGGTCGACAGAATCGAACTGTTGCCTTGTCCGGCATCACCCAAACTTGCGAAGGCGAATGTTCCGACCGGCGAGGCACCACCATCCGAATCGATTTCAATCGGAATGATTCCGTCAATCGCTTCGCCGGCGGCAACTGCATTGTTGGGCAGGTCGTAAATCACTTGGTAGCTGCCCGGTGCGATGTCCTCGAACGTGTACTCACCGTCCAGGTTTGTCAGCACAACCATGTCAATGTCTTCGCCCAACTCATTGTCGCTGGCAGGTGACACCAAGCGGACTGCGACACCACCCAAGGCGGTTTCACCAGAATCGCGAACACCATTGCGGATTGGATCAGCACCGTGGTCGATCACATCCCGAATGTTGGTGATCGCATCAACGAACAATTGTCCCGAGACAACCGATGGGCTGAAATCATTGACGGTGACTTCGACTGTCGCCGTGTCTGTCGACTGACCATCGCTCAGTTGATAGGTGATCGTTACCGTACCGACAAAGTCCGTGTCCGGAGTGAAGACCAATTCGTTGTCGGCGTTGACGGTGACTGTTCCATCAGCAGGCTGAGTTGGAACCGTCACGGTTGCGGTTTGATTCTCATTGTCTGGACCGAGCGAGTCGTTCGACAACACGTCGATGGTCACCGCACGGTTGCGGACCGTGGTCGCAGTGTCGTTGCTGGCAACTGGATCGTCGTTGACGCCTGCCACCGAGATGCTGATCGTTCCAGTGTCGGTCGCCCCCATGGAATTGGTGACCGTGTAAACCAGCGAATCACTTCCGAAGAAGTCCGCGTCTGGCGTGTAGGACAAGGTCGAGTTGGTCAGGTCGCCCGACGTGCCGCTGACACTCGCACTGCCGTTGGTAGCAGGAGTGCTGATCGAGATCGTCGCGGTGTCACCAGCGTCCAAGTTGACCAATGTCGACAAATCCAAGGTGACCGTTCCGGCATCTTCAGTGGCCGACAACGAACCGTTGTTGGCGACCGGAGGCGAAATCACATCGGTGACGGTGATGCTCACCGTCGCTGTCGTCGTCAAGTCGCCGTCGGTGACTTGGTAAGTGAACGAGTCAGGGCCGTTGTAGTCGGCATTGGGCGTGTAACGGATAACGCCGTCGCCCAGGGCAGTTGCCGATCCATTGCTAGGATTGCTTGCCACCGTGATGACCAAACCGGTGCTGTCGACGTCCGCAACATCACCGCTCAAATCAATGTCGATGCTGTTGTCTTCCAAGACCGTCACGCTGCGATCACTCGCGGTCGGTGCATCGTTGACGGGTGTCACGTTGATCGTGATGGTTCCGTCATCGGACAACTGCGAACCCTGCGTGCTGGTCGCACGGTAAACGATTGTCGCGGTGCCGTTCGCATTCAAAACAGGAGTGAACGTCAACGTCCCGTTGGCTGCCACAGCGGAGGTGCCGATCGCGTCGGTGCCGCTGACCTTGCTGAACGTGACCGTGTCGCTGCCTTCCAACGTCACCAAACTGTTCAGGTCGATGGTCAAGGTGCCGGAGTCTTCCAGAACCGTATCCGAGTCATCGGCTGCGACGGGAGCGTCCAAGACATCTTGAATGTCGATGTTCACAACGGCAGTTGCGGTACCACCCTGTCCGTCACTGATGGTGTAGGTGAACGAGTCATCTCCATCGGCCGCCGAACCGGTCGAGGTGTAGCTGATTCGAGTTCCGCCGTTCGTGATCGTTGCCGTGCCGAAATTGGGGGTGCCCACCGAAGTGATCGTCAACACACCGCTTTCGCCCGGTCCGTCGAAGTCATTGGCCAAAACGTCCAAGGTGACCGTCGCTCCTTCGTTGACGGCGAAGTCATCGTTGGTGGCGGTCAAATCCGTGTTGTCAGCGGTGATGTTCACCGTGATGACACCCGTGTCACTGCCGATGTCGTTGCTGGCGGTGTAGGTGATCGTGGTCGTGCCAAAATCGTCTTGAGCAGGCGTGAAGAAGATTTGGTCATCGTCGATTCGGACGCTGCCGTTGCCCGTCGAGATGACGGCACTGTCGAGCGTGATGGTGCTGCCACCGGTGTTGATGGTGATCAGATTGTCGGCACTGAGGTCAGCGACCAAGACTTCGCTGGTCGTTCCGCCACCATTGTCTTCGTCAATCGTGACGCTCTTGTCGGCTGCGTTGATTCCGACCTGACTGTTCGTGACCGTGACCACAACGTTCGCAGTTGCGGTCAATCCGCCATCTGCAACGGTGTAGGAAAAGGAATCGGTCCCAGAGTAACCGGCCGCCGCGGTGTAGCTGATCTCACCGTTGGAGATGATTGCGGTTCCGCCGTTGACCGTGGTGATCGTGGTCGCAGGATCTTGCAACACCAAGTCGGCGATGTCCTCACCTGGTCCAGCCGAATCATTTGCCAAGACGTCGATCAGAACCGACTCACCCTGTTCCACGGTGGCGGTGTCGTCGGCCAAGACAGGTGCGTCGTTCACACCTGTGATCGTGACTGCGATGGTGCCGGTGACCGTGTCGGTTCCGTCGGTGGCCGTGTAAACCAATTGATCGCCGGTTCCGAAAGCGTCGGCATCAGGCGTGTAGGTGACGACTCCGTTTGTGAGATCAAAATCACCCAAGTTTTCGGTCTCGGACGAGATCGCATAGGTCGTTCCAGCAGGATTGCCCGAATTCAATGTCGCCAGATCAATCGTCGTGGCTGGATCGTCTTCGGTCAGGCTGAGCGTGCTGTTTGAGGCCGTCAGACCTGACGCCGAACCGGTCACATTCAGAATGAATCGCGAAGACGCGTCCAACTGAATCATGTCGTCTGGCACACTTTCCTTGCCAACTTCGGTTCCGTAGATCAGAACCTTGTCGCCTTCATCGGGCACGTCCAAGCTGACCGCCAATCCCGTCGTGGGTGCGACCGCACGGACGGGAATGCTGAAGACGTCGTAGGCGAGAGATGGATCGAAATCGGATCCCAATTCATCCGGAATGTTGTTCGTTGGGCCGAGAGCACCAATTTCGTCGAACAAATCGACCGGCCCATCACCCAAGTCTTGATTCAGCTCGAAAGAACCGAAGACACGGTTTTTACCGTAGATTTGGGTGTTGTCTGCATTTCGGCTGTTCAGTTCCAACGCAGCCAAAATGGGGGCACTGTTGAATGAGCCGTCAGCGTTTTTGACATCAACCTGATCGTAATTGACTGGCCCTGCCGATCCAGACAACAGCACGCTGACCTGCAGTTGAGGAACATCAACGTTGATCAGATCCGCTCCGCTGTAAGTGATGTCCAACGTGAACGAACCGCCACCGCTGGGTCCGCCACCGCTGGAATCGGTGCTCGCATTGATGGTGATGTCGTCGACCGAATCAACCAAAGGACTCAATTCGACAATCACTTCCGCCAGATTGGCCTCGGTCGCCGCATTGCTAGCGCCTAAGAAATCGAGCAAGTTCTTGGTGGTCGTTGTCCCGGCATCATCCGCAAAGGAGAAGGTGACCGTGTCACTCGCACCCGCATCAGTGAAAATGGTGTTGTCGAAGACGATCTGCTGCAGCTCACCGACGGCTGGCTCCAGAACGCCCGATTGATCAGCGATGATGTCAGTCACGGCACGAAAAACACCGGTTTCCATCCGCGAGCGAAGGTCTTTGACACCAACTTCCAGTTTGAAGACTTCATTGACATCGACGTTGTAGGTCAATTCCACGTTGTCGTCGGGCAGCACATCGGTTGCTCCCGTTGTGTTGTCAACCAGCGTGTCATCCAGGTTACGAGCCGCTAACACGAACTCGACCAATGGCATGTCCGCTTCGCCTTCGCCGCGATTCAGAGCGTTGATCACGCTCAAGGCGTCCAAGGCCGTCACGCGATTGTCACCGGTCACATCGACAAAACCAGTGAATTCATCGTCTTCGGTCAGGGCCTCGCCTTCGCCGCGACTGTTGAGGTGATTGATCACCATCAAAGCGTCAAGAGCGGTAACGTACTTGTTGTTGTCGACGTCGTAAGCACGCCAATAGTTGTGAGCGACCGCGTAAGTGCTTTCGGCTTCTGGAGCCGAATCTGCCATCGAGGGGACGTCACCGGCCAGCAATTGTCGAGTTTCCAGCGATTCACTCAGCAGTCGACGCTTGTTGGAACGATTAGCACGCGACCGGTCTTCGCTTCGCTTTCGTGATGACGACGGGCTCACGCTGCGAAGCAGTTGACGCAGATTTTTCATCTGTTTTCTCGGCAATTCGAATGGTTGGGCTGGGTCGATGTGATGGTTCTTCGCGATCCTCGAAATGCCCCGATATCGACGGGCAAGTCAACGATCCGCGCAAAGTTAGAACGGGTTCCCTCAAACCGCTTCCACGGTCGGGACCGCCAGCGTAATCCAAAAACTTTGGGCGGGTGCGAAAATTTGAATAGCGGGTCCATCTTACCTAGCCCACCGTCTTTATCAATCTTTGCTTCGGTGCAGCGATCAAAAACGTGGGGCTGGTCGCGGTTGGACGGATTATGCGGCCAAATAGTTCCGATTTGACTCATCAAAAAATCAAAAATTGACGACACGCGGCTCGATCCCCCCCATCCCCTCCATCCTTCCAGGCTGCGCGGCCTGTGCGTGTCATAGCACCTGGCATGAATCATCCCTCTCTTCGGACGGTTCAAGCGACGCGAAAACCCAGCATTCGCAACAGCACAATCCGCCTTGCTTGCAACTGTCCCCGGTCGGATTGGACGTCGCGGAAACTCGCCTTCACCGAAACCGACAACATTCTGTGACCTACCCTTCAAAAACTCACCTCAATACCAGCCATCCGCACCCGACCTGTCTGATGTCAGAACGTTCCACTTCGCTACCGACACCTCGCGCGACGGATTCCGATGCATTGGAACTGCCGACACCGGCGATCCAGCCCTGTGAAGAACGATTGGCGCTGTCGGCTTCCTTGATGGGGGCCTGGTTGGCGGATTGGGCAGACCCAACGCAGGCCTTGCCGTCTTGCGAAGCTCATGAGTTGGTCGCGCCCACGGCGGATGCTCCGTCAGCGACCGAGATCCCCATCGCGGCGGCGATTCTTCCCACCCCCGAAGTCGCATCCAACGATTTCCCGGTCGATGGTCCCGCGATCCCCGACCTGGCCGGGAATGCTCAGAGCAGCGATCCAGGCAACCTGAACCCAGGATTCGATTCCGGACCGGATTTTGACGCCCTCATCGAAGGACAGTCCTCCAGTTCCCTGATCGAGCAAGCTGAAACTCTTCGCGAGGAGGGCGGCCTGCTCAACGATGACTCATCGGGCAGCGACTTGGATGGCAGCGGACAAACCATCGCGGTCATCGACAGCGGAATCGCTTACGACCATGTCGCACTGGGGGGCGGCTATGGCCCCGGCTACCGCGTGGTTGGTGGATATGACTTTGCTGAGAACGACAACGACCCATACGACGATGCTCCGGCCGGGTATCACGGTTCCCACGTCGCAGGTCTGATCGGAGGAGACGGCTACCTGGATTCCGGTGAAACCTTCCAAGGACTCGCACCCGAATCCGACCTGGTTGCCCTGCGAGTCTTTGATGATTCGGGCAATGGCAACTTGCAGTGGATCGAGTCGGCCTTGCAATGGGTGATCGAAAACCAAGACACGTTCGAAAACCCAATCACCACCGTCAACATGTCGCTCGGCACGATGCTCACCGACGACAATCGATTCGACGCGATGGCGATGCTGGAAGACGAGCTCCAGACGCTTTACGAAAATGACATCATGGTTTTCGCCGCGGCAGGCAATTCGTTTGCCACGATGGACCATGACGCGGCCGATGATTTGATGTATCCCGCGTCCAGCCAATACGTCGTTGGCGTTGGATCGGTTGATGCGAGCGATGTGCTCAGCAGTTTTTCACAACGAGAAGATGGCATCCTGACAACCGGCGGCGAAGCGGTTCTGAGCAGCATCCCTGAACATGTTTATGGCGCAGATGGGTTCGTCAACGACTACACGTTGCTGAGTGGCACCAGCATGGCCAGCCCACAAATCGCCGGTGCGTCGGTCTTGGTTCGCCAAGCCATGACGGACGCGGGTTTGTCGCCCACCGTCGATTCGATTCTTGCTCGATTGCAAAACACCGCCGATCAACACACCGACCCAGTGACCGGCATCCAATACCAAACGCTGAACCTGGAAGCCGCCCTCGCGTTCTCGGTCTCTGAATCCACGCCGCCACCAGCAGAGCCAACCCCCGAACCGACGCCGACGCCGGAACCCAATCCGACGCCGGAACCCAATCCAACGCCGGAACCCAGCACACCGACGAATTCACTGCTCAGCGGATACGCGGGCACGTCAGAATCCGATGAAGTCGTCCTGGACCTGCGAAGTCTGCTCTCAACCACCAACGGCGTCAGCGGCGAAACCTTGCTATCCGATGCGAGTGGCAGCTACACGCTCGACACGACCGAAACCATCATCATTGACGGGGATGCCGGCGGCGACGTCCTTCGCATCATGGGATCCGCCGAAGCCGAGACGTTGCTCCTCCGTCCGCCAACCAATGAAGACGGGGTCAGCCGCTTGACTTTCTTGGGCGGCGTCATCGAAATCCGTGGCTTTGAAAACATCACCTTCGTTGGTGGCGGCGGACTCGACCTCGCAACGATGTACGACAGCACCGGCGACGACGTGCTCACCGCGTCCAGCCAAACCGCTCGCATGTCGGGCGTTGGCTTTGAGTTCCGCGTCGACAACGTTCCCAAACTTTTCGCTCACGCGACGGCCGGTGGCAATGACTCGGCTCACTTGAATGACTCCGCCGGCGACGATCGCTTGGTCATTCGGCCGCAATTCAGTTCCCTTCGCAACGAC
>NZ_JBICHO010000116.1:0-20198 GCF_043100905.1 Rhodopirellula sp. JB055
GCGAGAGGAAGGCTCAGGGGATGACATCTTGACTCCAAACAAAGAAATACGAACGAGAGACGAGGAGGGAACGAAACGAGACAAGTCCGCGGCCGCCCACACCAAACACAATCACCAGCGGGCGACAAACGCCGGACATCGCAAACTGACAGGCGAACCAACACCGCCCCTCGTCTGGCCAACGTACCGCTCCGGAAAAAAAGCCCAGCAGACAACCTAGCGTGACTGGGAAAGCCGGGCGAGAAGTCTATACGCACTTCACAAAGACTTTTTCTTTGCCCCGGCAGCGTTTGCTAGCAAAGCAAGATAAGCAGCCTGGGAGACTTAAACTGAACTGGCACCGCCGGTTAGCCAACTGCAGTCACTTCGACGACACAACTTTCCATCCAACAATCACCCCATCGAGGCGATCAAAATTGGCAAATCAGATGTTGACCGCCCCATCAATGCACGTAGGCTTACCCGCACAACTCCGCGAGTTCGCCTAGCGTGGAGCCGGACGCGGTCAGCTTGCGGCCACGGGCTGACATCGTTGATGAATTGTCCAAAAACATTGGTTTTTCGCGATTTTTTCGTGCGAATCGAATTTTGGATCGATTGTTCACGACGGCTTCACGGGCCGGGTACAGGACGTGCCCGGCCGCGGACGCTCGCCCCTCTTTTCCGCCTCTCAGTCGCCGCGCAGTTAGGACGGAGCATAAACCAGACCAAAATTCGTTTGGTTGCCCTTTGCGGATGCAAGATCAATCGTTAAAGTTTCGAAAGTGATCTTCGGCCCGGTGTTGCGTGACGCGTCTGTATTCGTTCTGTCTTTCTACTTTTGGCAATGACTTTTTTCTCACGAAGTGCTTTGTGAGATAAGAGTTACGTTCCCTTCATTCCATTCGCGGTTTTGACTCGCGAAGCCAATTCCCACGAACGGATTCGTTTGTTGGCAATGGGTTTCACGGTTTGCAAATCGTTCTGCGAGTGCATTTTGGAACGATCGCCACGATTGAAATTGCGATTTTTCGAATTTCTTTCGTCTCAGGTGGAACAGAGCATTTTCGCGAGCGGCGTCGCACCTTCGAAGTTCTCACGAACCCATTTCGTCATCTCATTGATGCGGTTTCGACGAATCAAGCTCCAAATAATGTGTGGGCGGATTCCGGGCTGTGTTGGTGTTTTTGTTCTTCCCCGCGAAGGAGCTCCCACTCACGATGGCAACTACGACTCAGCGTCGCCTCGAACCCACCTCGATTCGCAAATTCGGCACCGGCTTGGGCCAGTTCGATTTGCCCGACCTGACCGCCCTGCAAACAGTGTCCTACGCGGCATTCTTGCAAGAAGACGCGGCCAGCAACGCCCGCAAAGACCACGGGCTGGAGTCCGTGCTGAGGGAAATCTTCCCGATCGCCAGTTACGACGGGAACACGACGCTGGAGTACTTGTACTACGAACTGGGGAAGCCTCGCTACACGATCCAGGAATGCCGTCAACTGCGTTTGACCTACGGTCGCCCGCTGCGTATTTGGTTGCGTCTGAACCGCGAAGAGCCGATCGAAGAGGAAGTCTACCTCGGCGACCTGCCGATCATGCTGGGCGGTGGTGAATTCATCATCAACGGTGCTGAGCGCGTCGTCGTGTCGCAGTTGCACCGCAGCCCTGGTGTCGACTTCGTTCTGGAACAAGACACCACGACCGACCGCAAATTGCCTTCGTGCCGCGTGATTCCAGAACGTGGCTCGTGGATCGAAGTCAACGTGACCAAGAAGGACGCGTTGACCGTCCGCATCGACCAAAGCGGCAAATTCGCCGCGACGATGTTGCTGCGTGCCATGGATCCGAAGTACAGCACCGATGCGGATCTGCTTTCGGCGTTCTACGAAACCGGCACCATCAAGGTGAATGGTGGCAAAGACGCGACCAAGATCGAAAACAAGATCGCCGTCGACGATGTCGTGTACCCCAGCGGTCACGAGCGTGCTGGCGAAATCATCGTGGAAGCCGGCTACAAGATCACCACCGAACTTTCGGAAACGATCTGCAACGCTGGCGTGACCTCGGTTGAAGCGATGGACCTGCCAAAGGTTCCGTTGATTTTCAACACCCTTGCCGACGACAACACCGCCAGCCACGAAGAAGCGTTGCTGCGGATCTACCAGCGTTTGCGCCCGGGGAACCCGCCTCAATTGGAAAAAGCTCGCACGCTGTTCCAAGAAAAGTTCTACGACGACAACCGTTACCGTCTTGGTAAAGTCGGCCGCTTCCGCCTGAATCGAAAACTCGATCTGGGCGTCGAAGAGACCGTGATGACATTGCGTCCCGACGACATGATCGCCGCGATCCGCTACCTGATCGACTTGTTCGATGCAGACAGTGGCGCCGAAATTGACGACATTGACCACCTCGGCAACCGTCGTCTGCGAACGATCGACGAACTGGCCAGCGAAGAACTCCGCAAGGGGTTCTTGAAACTGCGTCGCACGGTTCAAGAACGCATGAGTGTCAAAGACGCTCAAGACATGACGCCGCGTTCATTGATCAACCCCAAGAGCGTTTCCGCAGCGATCGATTTCTTCTTCGGTCGTGGTGAACTCTCGCAGGTGGTCGACCAGACGAACCCACTGTCGCAACTGGCACACGAACGCCGTTTGTCGGCCCTCGGCCCTGGCGGTTTGAACCGGAAACGGGCAGGCTTCGAAGTCCGCGACGTGCACATCTCTCACTACGGTCGGATCTGCCCGATTGAGACTCCCGAAGGCACGAACATTGGTTTGATCAGCTCGCTGGCGATTTACGCCGGCGTCGATGATTACGGATTCCTTTGCACGCCGTATCGCAAAGTCGTCGAAGGCAAAGTCAGCGACGAAGTCGTCTGGCTACGTGCGGACGAAGAAGGCGAATCGTACGTGGCTCCTGCCGACACCGAAGTCAAAGACGGTGCCTTGGTTCCGGGCCCCAACATGATCGCTCGCTTCCGCAGCGACTTCGAGATCGTGATGCCGGAACAAGTCTCGTTCATGGACGTGGCTCCCGCTCAAATGGTCGGTGTCTCGGCTGGCTTGATTCCTTTCCTCGAGCACGATGATGCAAACCGTGCTTTGATGGGATCGAACATGCAGCGACAAGCTGTTCCTTTGTTGGTCACGGAACCACCAATCGTCGGGACCGGGATGGAACGCGAAGTCGCCAAGAACAGTGCGATGGTCGTGCGTGCTCGCCGTGCCGGCAAAGTGACGTATGCCGATGCGACTCGCATCGAAATCGGCAGCGATCACTACCCGCTGAAAAAGTACCAAGGCCTCAACGAACGAACCTGCCAAAACCAAAAACCACTCGTGACGGTTGGTGACAAGGTCGAAAAGGGCCAAATCATCGCCGACGGTGCTGCCACTCAAAAAGGCGAACTGGCGCTTGGACGAAACGTTTTGGTCGGCTTCATGTCGTTCGACGGATTCAACTACGAAGATGCGATCATCATCAGCGAAGAGCTGGTGCGAAACGACACGTACACTTCGATCCACATCGAAGACTTCGACGTTGAAATTCGCGAAACCAAATTGGGCCGCGAAGAATTCACTCGAGACATTCCGAACGTCTCCGAAAAAGCGCTCCGCAACCTGGATGACACCGGGATCGTTCAAGTCGGCACGTACGTGAAGCCCGGCGACATTCTGGTCGGCAAGGTTTCACCGAAGAGCAAGACCGAACTGACGCCCGAAGAAAAGCTGCTGCACGCCATCTTCGGTCGCGCCGGTGAAGACGTGAAGAACGATTCGCTGGAAGTGCCATCGGGCATCGAAGGCATCGTGATCGACACGCACAAATTCAGCCGACGGATGAGCCTTGGCGAAGACGAACGCAAGGAATTCGAGCGGGAACTGAAGCAGCACGAAACGGAAGGCAACGAAGAAATTGCCAGCACGTTTGAGTCGCTGATTCGGGACATGGAAGAAGCCTCCGGCGTCAAGCTAAAGGATTCCACCGGCACTCCACTGGCCGACGGACAGGATCCGAAGTTCGTTGCTGAACGAGCGACCAGCTTCCGTTTGGAACTCGTCCTTCAACAAATTGAAGACGAAGAAAAACGCAAAGCCGCCGAGAAAGTCCACCAAACCCAATGGCAAAACGTCGAACAAGCCATCGACGAACGCGATCGCAAGCTGAACAGCATGAAACGGGGCGATGAACTTCGCTCCGGCGTGCTGCAAATGGTCAAGGTTTACATCGCGACCAAGCGAACGATCAGCGTCGGTGACAAGATGGCCGGTCGTCACGGGAACAAGGGTGTGATCGCGAAAATCCTTCCGATCGAAGACATGCCGTTCTTGCCCGATGGGACACCCATTCAAATCATGCTCAACCCGCTGGGAGTTCCTAGCCGGATGAACGTGGGACAGATTTTGGAAACGCACTTGGGTTGGGCCGGAGCCAAACTCGGCTTCCAAGCACTCACGCCAATCTTTGACGGTGCCAGCGAATCGGAAATCAACGATTGCTTGGCCGAAGCCGGCTTGCCTGCTCACGGAAAAATTCGCTTGACCGATGGTCGAACCGGTGAGCCGATGGAGCAGGAAACCACGGTTGGATACATCTACATGCTGAAGCTTCACCACTTGGTCGACGACAAGGTCCACGCTCGCAGCACCGGCCCTTACTCGTTGATCACGCAGCAACCTCTCGGCGGCAAGGCTCGCTTCGGCGGCCAACGCTTCGGCGAGATGGAAGTCTGGGCGTTGGAGGCATACGGTGCCGCCTACATCCTGCAAGAATTGCTGACCGTGAAATCGGACGATGTGGAAGGACGAACCAAGATTTACGAGTCGATGGTCAAGGGAGAAAACACCCTGGAAGCCGGCACACCTGCCAGCTTCGACGTGTTGACCAACGAAATTCGTGGCTTGGCCCTGAACATGCAACTCGAGAAACGGCCGATCTAAGGAAGCCTTTGCGACTCACCTCGAATGAGTCGCAGCGGTTGTTCGGGTCAGCACCACGCTGGCCTGGACGGGCGAAAGCAAGACCCAGCCGTTTTGAACTCGCCCGGTTTTCGAACTCAAGCGTCAGAAGAATGACTCACCCCGTCTTCTGACCTTCTTCCCAACATCAATTGCACCAGCAAAAGAGCTAGCAGCGAACTGCTAATAGCTAGGAGCTTCTCAGAATGTCCATTGGCGAAACCAGCAACTACGATCGCATCAACGACTATGCCTCTGTCCGCATCTCGTTGGCACGACCTCAAGACATCAAAGCATGGTCGTTCGGCGAGGTCAAAAAACCCGAAACGATCAACTACCGAACCTATCGCCCTGAAAAAGACGGTCTGTTCTGCGAACGCATCTTTGGCCCTGAAAAGGACTGGGAATGTGCCTGCGGCAAATACCGTGGGATGAAATACAAGGGAATGATCTGCGACCGTTGCGGCGTGAAGGTCACCCACAGTCGCGTGCGTCGCAAACGCATGGGGCACATCGAACTGGCGGCTCCCGTCGTTCACATCTGGTTCTTCAAAGCGATGCCGTCGCGACTGGGCAACTTGCTCGCGATGAAAACCAGCTCGCTGGAAAAGGTCATTTACTTCCAGGATTACGTGGTCACGGATCCCAAGGACACCGACCTGGAAATGCTGCAACTCCTCACCGAAGAGGAATATCGCGCCGCTCGTCAACAGTACGGTCCTGGCAGCTTCCAAGCCGACATGGGTGCCGAAGCCGTCCGCGATCTATTGAACAAGCTCGACTTGGTCACACTGTCCGATCAACTGCGTGTTGACCTGGCGGAAACCGGCAGCAAGCAAAAGAAGAAGGACCTGATCAACCGACTGAAAATCGTGGAGTCGATCCGCGACAGCGACAACCGTCCCGAATGGATGATTCTCGACGTCATTCCGGTCATTCCTCCCGATTTGCGTCCTTTGGTTCTGCTGGACAGCGGCAACTTTGCGACGTCCGACCTGAACGACCTGTATCGCCGGATCATCAATCGCAACAACCGTTTGCGTAAACTGGTTGATCTGAATGCACCGGAAGTCATCATTCGCAACGAAAAGCGAATGTTGCAACAATCCGTCGATGCTTTGTTCGACAACAACCGCTGCAAACGTCCCGTGCTGGGATCGTCGAACCGTCCTTTGAAATCCTTGACCGACATGATCAAGGGAAAACAGGGACGCTTCCGCGAAAACTTGCTGGGCAAACGAGTCGATTACTCGGCCCGTTCGGTCATCGTGGTCGGTCCTCGTTTGAAACTGCACCAATGCGGTTTGCCCAAGAAGATCGCGCTCGAACTGTACCAACCGTTCATCATTCGTCGACTCAAAGAGCTCGGCCACGCTGACTCGATCAAGTCAGCCAAGAAGATGCTTGAACGAAAAGACGAAGAGGTTTGGGATATCCTCGATCAAGTCATCACGAACCACCCCGTGCTGCTGAACCGAGCCCCGACGCTTCACCGAATGGGCATCCAAGCTTTCGAACCAACCTTGGTCGAAGGCAACGCCATTCACTTGCACCCACTGGTTTGCAAAGGCTTCAACGCTGACTTCGACGGTGACCAAATGGCCGTCCACTTGCCGCTTTCGATCGAAGCGCAAGTCGAAGCTCACACGTTGATGATGAGCACGAACAACGTGTTCGCACCTTCGAACGGAAAGCCCATCATGAGTCCTTCGCAGGACATCGTCATGGGTTGCTACTTCATGACCGTCGAGATGCCCGATCAAAAGGGCGAAGGCATGACGTTCAGCACCTACGAAGAAGTCGACTACGCGATGGCCCAAGGCATCATCGGTCTGCACACGCGGATCAAGTTGCGTTTGCCGAAGTACCAAAAGCTGAAAACCGACGACGACAGCGGCGAATACGGGGCCGTCATCGACACCACCCCAGGTCGTGTTCGCTTCAACGAAATGCTGCCCGTCGGCATGGACTTCTACAACCGCGCCATGCGTAGCGGTGACTTGGCGAAATCGATCAGTGACTGCTACCAGCGTCTCGGACGCAAAGCAACGATTCACTTGCTCGACGACATGATGCAAGCTGGTTTCCGCGAATCCACCCGCAGTGGTCTGTCCTTCGCGACGGATGACTTGGTGACCCCAGACACCAAGCAACAGTTCATCAAAGAAGCCGAAAAAGAGGTCATGAAGCACAAGAAGGCTTATGACCGCGGTCTGATGACGGGCAAGGAACGATACAACCAGGTTCTCGATGCTTGGACTCACGCTCGCGAAGCCATCACGGCAGACATGATGTCGGCGATGGAAAACGACATCCGGCCCGGCGGTTGGTACATCAACCCCGTTTTCTTGATGTCGCACTCGGGTGCACGGGGTGGTATCGAACAAATTCGTCAGCTCGCTGGTATGCGTGGTCTGATGGCCAAGCCAACCGGTGAAATCATCGAAACACCTATCAAGGCAAACTTCCGTGAAGGCCTGTCGGTGCTCGAATACTTCTCGTCCACGCACGGTGCCCGAAAGGGTCTGGCCGACACGGCGTTGAAGACAGCCGACTCCGGTTACCTGACTCGTAAGCTTGCCGACGTCGCTCAAAACGTTGTGGTCACCATGCATGACTGCGGCACCACTCAGGGCATCACGAAGGGTGTTGTTTACCGTGGTGAGAAGGTCGAAGTCTCACTGGCGGAATCGATCAACGGTCGTGTCAGCCTGAAGTCGATCGTCAACCCGGTCACCGACGAAGTGATCGTGGAAGCGAACCAGATGATCACTCCCGAGATCGCTCGCAACATCGAGGCGATGGGACTGGAGAAAATCCAAGTTCGTACGCCAATGTCTTGCGACGCACCTCTGGGTGTTTGCCGATGCTGCTATGGCATGGACATGTCGACCGGATCAATGGTCGAAGAAGGCATGGCCGTCGGGATCATCGCCGCCCAGTCGATTGGTGAGCCCGGTACTCAGTTGACGATGCGTACGTTCCACATCGGTGGTTCGGTGAGCAAGCAAGTCGAAGAGTCCGACATCAAGACCTCGCGTGCCGGCGAAGTTCGCTTGACGCGAATGAAGGCCGTCACGAACGCCGAAGGCCGCGACATCGTTCTGACACGAAACGGCCAGATCTTGCTGGTCGATGACCGTGGACGGGAAGTCGAGTCGTACGACATTCCAACCGGTGCCATGCTGATGGTCAAAGAAGGTGACCAAGTCACCGCCGGCCAAGTCCTCTGCGAATGGAACCCCTACTCGATTCCAATTTTGTCGGAAGTCACCGGTAAGATCCGCTTCGAAGACGTGGTCGAAGGCGACACAATGCGAGTGGATCGCGAAGCCAGCGGCAACACTCGGATGACCATCATCGACCACAAGGGTGATTTGCACCCGCAGTTGGTCATCGAAGATGAAACCGGTCGTCCGCTTCACGCTCAGTACTTGCCCGAACGTGCAACGATCTCGGTCAAGGAAGGCGAAGAAGTCATCCCTGGTAAGGTTCTGGCCGAAATGCCTCGTGAAACGGGCGGTGTGTCGGACATCACCGGTGGTCTGCCGCGTGTGACTGAGATCTTCGAAGCTCGCAAGCCAAAGGATCCGGCCGTGATCGCGGAAGTCGACGGCGAAGTCGAAATCCTCAGCGAACGCAAACGTGGCAAACGAACGATCATCGTCCGCAGCGAATCCGGAATCGAACGCGAACACTTGGTGCCTCACGGAAAGCACTTCTTGGTGCACACCGGCGACATCGTGAAGGCTGGTCAAGCCTTGGTCGATGGTGCGTTGGTTCCTCACGACATCTTGCGAGTGACCGGGGAAGAAGCCGTTCAGCAATACCTGCTGCACGAAATTCAACAGGTCTATCGCAGCCAGCGTGTGGAGATCAACGACAAACACGGCGAAATCATCATCGCTCGCATGCTTCGCAAGGTGAAGATCGAGAACGCCGGCGACACCAACCTGTTGCCAGGTAGCGTGATGGACCGATTCCACTTCCGCAAAGCCAACCAGGACTTGCAGAAGTGCATCAAGATCGCCAACCCTGGTGACACGGACTACACCGAAGGCACGATCGTGCCCAAGGAAGCGTTCGAGCAAACCAACGCCGAAGTCGAAGCGATGGGCGGAACCCCTGCCAAGGGCAAACGTTGCAAGAGTGCAACGGCCAGCACCCAGTTGCTCGGAATCACCAAGGCCGCCGTTCAGTCGAACTCGTTCATCTCGGCAGCGTCGTTCCAAGAAACCACCAAGGTGCTCACCGAAGCCGCTTTGGCTGGCAAGGTCGACAAGTTGGTCGGTTTGAAAGAGAACGTGATCCTGGGTCACTTGATCCCCGCCGGTACCGGTTTCCGCATCTTCCAAGAATCGGAAGTCAACTACCGTCGCGAAGCACTCGAAGAATTGTCGCAGGCTCCCGTCTCGGCACTCGAAGAGTCCTTCCCATTGCTGGGCGGTGACGGCGAAACCGCCTCCAGCACTTCCAGCAGCAACGAAGGCGAGTGATCGAAACTTCGAATCGTTAGAACAAAGAACCGGGCGTCCCCACGACGCCCGGTTTTTTCATGCGCAAACAGTCCTGAGTCCTGAGTCCCTGAGTCCCTGTGGCCCTGTGGCCCTGATAAACTAATCCCCCCCATCCCTCCCCCAGTCTCAGCCTCATCATGCTTGCGTTACCCTCTTCTTCCATAGTCGATCGAGTTGTAATCGGCGTGATCCTGGCGAGTTGGGTGTCGTGGCTACCAAACACCTCGAAGGCCTCCCCGCCCAATCTGGTCGTGATCATCGCCGACGATCTTGGCTATGGTGAAACCGGAATGATGGGGAACGAAGACATCCCCACTCCCGCAATCGATGCTTTGGCCCGGTCGGGAGTTCGCTGCACCAGCGGCTACGTGACATCGTCTTACTGCAGTCCTTCCCGAGCAGGCTTTCTCTCAGGCCGCTATCAATCGCGATTTGGCTATGACCTCAATCCGACCGGAAAACGCAATCATCACCCCAACGCTGGCTTGCCAGTCGACCAACCGACCTTCGTCCAGCACCTGCAATCGGCGGGCTATCAAACCTCTTTGATTGGCAAGTGGCATCTTGGCACACAGCCCCAGCAGGTCCCGACCGCGAAAGGATTCGATCGATTCTTTGGCTTCCTTCACGAAGGTCACTACTATGTTCCCGGGCCGCCATTCAAAAATGTCTGGACGATGCTCCGGGACAAATCACTTCCTTCTGGCCAGTTGCGAACCGACCAACGAACCATTCGCGGCAACTACGCGCCCATCAATGAACCGGCTTATGACGCGGACAATCCAATTCTGGATGGGTCCGAATCGATCGACAATTGGCAATACCTGACCGACACCATCACGGACCACGCAGTCGACGCCATCGTCCAATCCGGGTCGGCGCCATTCGCTCTGGTGGTCTCTTACAACGCCGTTCATTCACCCATGCAAGCCACGCTGGATGACCACCAGAAAATGGCTCACATCCAAGATCCCCAACGGAGGATTTTCGCGGGGATGCTGATCGCATTGGACCGCGGGGTTGGGCAGATCATGAACACTCTCACTGAACATCACCTTCGCGAAAAAACTTTGGTGGTCTTCTTCAGTGACAATGGTGGCCCCACTGCGGAACTGACCAGCAGCAACGCACCGCTTCGTGGCGGCAAAGGCAGTCTCTACGAAGGAGGCGTTCGCATCCCGATGATCTGGAGCATGCCAGGAACGATCCCCACTGCAGCTGAAGAAGATGCCCCGATCCTCAGTCTCGACATCGCCGCTTCGTTCTTGCCCTTGGCGATCAACGACGCATCCCAGCGTGAAACGGATGGCGCAAATGTTTTGCCTTGGATTGGCCGAGGCACCTACGAGTCGGACCGAACGATCTGGTGGCGGATGCCTCGCGGCGCTCGAGCCCTTCGGCATGGCAATTGGAAGTTTGTCCAGGCTCGCATGAACCAACCCCTCCAGCTCTTCAACCTCGAATCGGACCTCAGCGAATCCAGCGACCTGTCCGCGGCTCATCCGGATCGCCTGCAAGAATTGGTTGCCATTTGGGAATCATTGCAATCTGAAATGCCACCACCCAAGAATTTCGACTGACATTTCGCTTTCCAAGCTCTTGCCCCGACCACTCTCTGCGAAATTGGACTTCAGGAAAATCTTTGTAGATTCCTGGCCGAATGGAATGACTAAGCAGGCAGGCAGAAATGATTGATTTTCATCCTACGAGCCGTTTGGGCGTTAGCCCCGATTGTGCTTGGGAACCGTGGCGAACGCCAGAAGGCTGGCATCCCCGAAGAGACCTGCGTACCTGTTTAGGTGGAGCAAAAACATGGCGGCCAGTGATGCCCCCAGCAACAGCGTCGATTCGAACGAACGTGAGCAGCAATACAACGAATTTGTCGCATTGCTGACGCGTCACGATCTGTCGATCCGCCGGTTCATCCGTTCGCTGCTGCCCAACCGCGACGCCGTCGACGATGTGGTGCAAGAAACGGCATTGGAATGCTGGAAGAAATTCGACGATTTCTCGACGCAGAACACTGGCCAAGAAAACGAATTCGCTCGATGGGCATGCGTGATTGCTCGCTACAAAACGCTCAGTTGGATTCGCGATCAGAGTCGTGACCGATTGATTTTTCGCGATTCAGTGGTGGAAGCCTTGGCAGCATCTGCTCTTCCGGACTTGGAACGACATGAGGACGAGCGACGCGCAATGGAACGCTGCTTGGCCAAACTCGGAGAGTCTCAGCGGCGATTGGTACTGAGCGTTCACTCGCCCGGTCAATCCGTTGCCTCCATCGCCAAGCAAACCGGGCAGAAGGCGCGACGTCTTTATTACCAACTCAATGTCTTGCGTGCTTCGCTCCAGCAATGCGTCGAGAAAACACTGCAGCAGGAGCTCCACCATGAAAGATGATTTTCAGAATCTGGTCTATCAAGCGATCGACCAAACGATCACCCCCGAGGACTTTGATCGCCTGCAAGATCTGTTGGAAAGCAGTGAAGAAGCCAGGCAGGCCTATCTGCAGGTGGTCAATGCCAGCGAATCGCTTCACGAGATCGCCGCATCCTCCACCCCCGTTCTCGCTGCGCAGACTCGCCCAGCGGACCCAACGCTTCCGTTGCCCTTGTACCGTTGGCCCAGTGTGTTCGCATTGCGTTCGCTGATGATCGCGGCCTCCGCCTTGATCCTCGTCGGGGGCTTGGCGTACTGGTTGGGACAACAGCGATGGTCTTCCCTCGTGTTGCCAGCCACTGTCTCACTGGAATCCGATGCCACCGAATCTCAAATCGCGGGCCATGCAACGCTACGACGCGCGGTGGACCTTCAATGGCCATCGAACTCCGAATCGGCCAAGGTCGGTGATGTTTTGCCCAACGGGCGTTTTCAGTTCGAGAGCGGTATCGCGGAGATTGATTTTTTCTGCGGCGCAACATTGATCGTCGAAGGTCCGGCGGAACTGAACATTGAATCCGATTGGTCCGTCCGCGTGTTTCAAGGCCGCTTGCGAGCAACCGTGCCACCCGCCGCTCGCGGTTTCCTCGTGAAGGCGGCCGAGTCAGAAGTCGTCGACCTAGGAACAGAATTCACCATGGATGTCACCGCCGACACCGCTCGTGTCGAAGTCGTCGACGGCGAAATCATGTTGCGAGGTGGCAAATTAGATGGTCAGCACCTCTACACTGGCGACAAAGAAACACTTCATGGTTCACCATCCCAGCAAAACTTCGGTCGCATGATCACGGCGACTGATTTGGATCGACGAGATCGCTCGGCAACTCAGCAGCGTTTCGAAGAATGGCGTTTGTCGATGCAATCCATCCAAGCTGACCCGCGACTGATCGCACACTACGACACATCCAATCTCCAACACCGCATCATTCGCAACGGAGCGAACACTGGCGACGACCGAGACGGGTTGCTGGTCGGTCCCGTGGACGTGCTAGACGGACGATTTGGCACGGAATCTCGCGGCCTCAACTTCAAGCGACTGGGCTCTCGCGTTCGCACTCGAATCGAAGGTGACTTCCAAGCGTTCACATTCGCATGCTGGGTCAAGATCGACAATCTCAACCAACGCTACAGCGCTTTGTTCATGGGGGACGGATATGAGAACGGTGAACCTCACTGGCAAATTCGCGACGACGGACGCCTGATGTTTTCCGTCATGGTCGATGATTCTCAAAGCGTCAGTTTTTACAACAAACGCGATCAACGCGTCGTCGAAGACGCTGGCCTGCATCGCGTCTATACCACGGAACCATTTTGGGACATTTCCAAGAGCGGGCAATGGTTTCATTTGGCTGCGGTTTATGACCCGGCCTCAGAACGGGTGCAACAGTTTGTGAACGGCACTCGCATCAGCCGCGAGGCGATTGAGCCTAAGTATCACATCGACACCCTACGAATAGGTCCCGCAGAAATCGGAAACTGGGGTCAACCGTTTCGCGAAACCCCTTGGTTTGCGGTCCGCAACCTGGACGGCACGATCGATGAACTGACGATCTACAATGCAGCACTCCAGCCAGCCGAGATTCAGTTGCTTTATGAGTCCGGCAAACCGCTGGGTTACTGAACCGAAAATGCAGTGGCACAGGCATCCAGTCTTTGAGACTTCCAATACGAACGGAATGCTCGTGCCACAAGAAATTCATCCCCTCCCCATCGCCCCACCGAGAAACATGCTTCGACTGTTACTCACTTTGTCTTTCGTCTTACTTTCGCAATCTGTTTCTGATGCGGGCGAGAAACTCAACGTTTTGTTCATCGCAGTCGATGACTTGCGTCCAGAACTTGGCTGCTATGGCTCACCGATCGCGAAAACACCTCATTTGGACCGTTTGGCAGCCGATGGACTGCTCTTTGACCGTGCGTATTGCCAACAAGCGATCTGCCGTCCCTCGCGAGCGAGTTTAATGACAGGGTCTCGTCCCGATACCACGGGACTCTATCACAACTATGTTTCGCTTCGCGAATTGCAACCAGACATCTTGACGCTCCCCGAACACTTCATTGCGCACGGGTACGAAGCGGCTTACTGCGGGAAAATTTTTCACCAGGGCGACACCGACGACGGACGGTCCTGGAATCGCGAATCTGTGAAACAAGTCGAGGGAATTCGAAAACCGAAAGGCGGGTACGCTCTGTCAGAAAACCTCAAAATGAAATCGGACAACATGAAAACCATGTTGGCGAAGTACGGCGAAGCTGCCCGCAAAGGACTGGCCGCCGGCCCGGCTTACGAAAAAGCCGACGTTGCCGACACCGATTACATCGATGGCTACAACACTGAAATGGCCATCGCGACATTGAAAGAATTGGTCCAGGATGGCGACAAGCCCTTCTTTTTGGGAATGGGCTACAAGTTACCTCACCTGAACTGGTGTGCCCCCAGCAAGTACTGGGATCTGTACAACGCCGACGACATTCCAATGGCCCAAGAAACCGAGGCACCCCAGGACGGCGCTGCGATGGGATTGCACGCTTCCTTTGAACTTCGCACCCGCGCGGGTATTCCGAAATCGGGTCCTTTGTCGCCGGAACTATCGCGCACACTCAAACATGCCTACCTGGCCTCAGTCAGCTACGTCGATGCACAAATCGGAAAACTGATCGCCGCCCTGGAAGAGGCCGGTGTTCGCGACAACACCGTGATTGTTGTCTGGGGCGATCACGGGTGGCACTTGGGCGACTTGGGAGTCTGGGGCAAAGCCACCAACTATGAAATCGCGACCCGTGTTCCTTTGATGATCTGGGCGCCGGACATGCAAGCTCGTGGAGCTAAAACGGACGCTTTGGTGGAACTGGTCGACATCTATCCGACGCTCTGCGAGTTGGCTGACATCCCGGTTCCGACTCACACCGAAGGCACCAGCTTTGAACCCCTGATGCAGGATCCAAATCAACCATGGAAAACGGCTGTCTTCAGCCAATATCCCAATCCCGCTCTTCGAGAATGGGCGGCCAACCCTCTCTCCCGCGGCATGCGAGAAACCTGGTTCGGTCCACTGATCCAACAGGTTGAAGATCGAATCATCCAACAACAGGGTTCGAAATGGGATCGCGAACTTTTTGAACAACATCTGATGGGTTACACGATGCGTACCGATCAATATCGTTTGGTGGTCTGGCGAGATCATCGAGACGCCCAAGCTGAACCGCTATTCATTGAACTCTTCGACCACGCGACCGATCCACAAGAGACCAAGAACATCGCGAAAGAAGAACCTGAACTGACGAAAAAACTCTTGGCTCAGTGGCGAGCAGGATGGGAGGCAGCGAAATGAAAAATCCAATGCAATTGAAACGAACCTGGCCGCAGGTGTGCTTGTTCGTTCTGACCGTTCTCACCGCCAACCTCAGCAGGGCCGAAACGGTTGACTACGAGAACGACATCGCTCCGATTCTGGAGGACCGCTGCGTCTACTGCCACGGCGAAGACGAACAAGAATCCGGACTGCGTCTCGATTCACGTCCACACATGCTTCGCGGAGGTGACTCGGGATTGCCGGCCCTGGTGCCCGGACATCCAGAGAAAAGTTACGTCATGGATGTGATCCAACATCTCGATGAAGAAATGGCGATGCCACCGGATGACGACCAATTGCCCCAAGAAGAAATCGACCTGATTTCGCGTTGGATCAAAGAGGGAGCTCAGTGGCCAGGACAGATGGACGCGGTTCTGGAATTCGAATCCGACCACTGGGCCTTCCAACCAATCATCCGTTCAGAAGTTCCTGCGGTCCCAGACACAGATGGCTCGTCCCATGCGAATGCACTGCAACCCATCGATGCCTTCTTGCGATCGCGTTTGGCGGAACATGGTCTCGACTATTCCGATCCGGCGGACCCACGTTCGTTGATTCGGCGACTCGCGATTGTCTTGACGGGACTTCCTCCGACACCCGAAGAAACACAAACCTTCGTTCGCGAATTTCAGGCGAACCGCGAACTTGCCTACGAACAAGCGGTGGATCGCTTACTGCAATCACCGCACTTCGGTGAACGCTGGGCTCAACATTGGCTCGATGTCATTCGCAGGTCCGAAACCAACGGGTCCGAAGCCAACCTGTACCGTAAGAACGCGTGGGTCTATCGCGATTACGTGGTTCGGTCGTTCAACGAAGACAAGCCGTACAACCAATTTGTCCAAGAACAAATTGCCGGCGATACCATGGGTGCCGGGGAAGCGACCGGATACCTGGTCGCGGGGCCTCACGTTCCTCCCGCGACAGTTGGTCGTGAACCCACGGCGATTCGCCAGGCTCGCGCCGACCGGATGGATGAAATCTTGCAAACCGTGGGAGCGTCGGTCATGGGAGTCACCGTGGGATGTGCTCGTTGCCACAACCACAAATTTGACCCCCTTTCCATTCAAGACTACTACTCGATGACGGCAGTCTTCCAAGACGTTGAGTTTGGAAGTCGTCAACCAGAGTTTTCGGAAAACCACCCGCTTCGAAAACGCGGCAAGGAATTGTGGCAACAAATCCAAGCACAACGTGACAAACTGCGTGACGACGGCGGATGGGAAGAAAACTGGGGTGCGAATCGTGAACTTCACTTTCCCGCCATCACAACCACGGCCGTTCGAATCCGATTCAAAACTCCCAACTTGGGATTGGATGAGCTCGAGGTCCTCGGGCATCACGGTTTGAACCGGAACCTCGCCGATGCGCGTGAAGGAACGCAGGTCACCGGATTCCCAGAAGAGGGAACTGATGGACGCAATCCGATCGAGCGAATCAATGACGGCGAATACGGAACGATGGCATGGCGGACCAAACTCGATGCCAAGAAAGAAGAACGCCCTTGGGTCGAATTCCAATTCCAGGGCCCACAAACCATCAACCGTCTTCGTTTGAGTAACAACCGTGAATACTTCTACGACACGGACTACCTGAACAAGAAACCTTATCTGCCCAAGTACCAGTTCGACGTGGACATTCGGCAGGAAGACGGAACCTGGCAACCTTGGACCGGCACCTGGGCGGCCAACACCAAACTGCTGAAGAACAATCCGCAGCGAAAGCAAACCATTGCGAACATCCAAGAGTTGATCGATCAACTTTCCGAAGAAGGGCCTCAACCAAGCTTTGTGGGTCGGTTCATAAAACCAGTTGAGACACGAGTCCTACTGCGGGGCAGTCCCGAAAGTCCCCATGATGTTGTGATGCCCGCCGCTCCGGAAATCTTCGACGGCGACTTGGGGCTTGATTCCATGACTCCAGGCCCCGAGCGTCGCCGTCAATTCGCGAAGTGGTTGACATCGCCTGAGAATCCGCTGACAGCCAGAGTCATGGTCAACCGAGTGTGGCACCATCTATTTGGAACGGGCATCGTTCCGACGACCAGCGACTTTGGACGAGCAGGAGCACCTCCCACGCATCCGGAATTGCTGGACTGGCTCGCCGATGAATTCGTTTCCCCGGCAAGTGGCGACACAGCCGCGTGGTCCGTCAAATCGCTCGTGCGGATGCTGGTGATGTCCGAGGCGTTTCGTCAGTCAAGTTCACCAAATGAGAAAGGACTGGAACGGGACGCGGGCTCAGCTTTGCTGTGGCGATTCCCGCCGCGTCGAGTGGAAGCCGAAGTCATTCGAGACTCCATCTTGATGGCATCCGGTTCAATGGATCTCCGCATCGGCGGACGCAGCTATCGCATCCACAACGAAAAAGCGACCTATGCCCAGTGGGAAGTCGTCAACAACCACGGTCCCGAAACTTGGCGACGGATGCTGTACCAGGAAAGAATGCGCCGGGTGGACGACCAAATTTTCACTGCCTTTGATTTCCCGGACTGCGGTCAAGTTCGAGCCAAACGCCCGGTTTCGACGACGCCTCTGCAAGCATTGAATTTGATGAACAGTGACTTTGTGCTCGCGCAATCGGATCTGATTGCGAAACGAGCCCTGCTGGAATCGGAGAACGATCTCGATGCCGCAGTGAATCGATGTTTTGAACTTCTGCTCGGTCGCTCGTCAACCGAAGCTGAGCAGACGGCGTGCATGAACATTGCTCGCAATGGTGAGTTGGCATTGGTGTGCCGAGCTCTGATCAACTCCAACGAACTTGCCTTCCTCCCCTAGCACTGAACCGTATGCACATGACGAATCCTGAAAACCTCTCTGCCCAAGGTCGCCGACTGCTGGACCGGCGAAGCTTTCTAGGCACGGCTGGACTTTCTTCGGCCGGGCTTGGGCTGGCCAGTCTGCTGCAGTCGGACGGACTGCTCGCGTCGGACGTTGGTTCGGCCGGAGGCAAAACACCGATTCGCCCTTCGATTGATCCTAACAACCCATACCTGCCGCGTCCGGCTCATTTCGAGGCTCCTGCCAAGCAGGTCCTGGTGATTTTCTGCCCGGGTGCGGTCAGCCACGTCGACACGTTTGATTACAAACCGGCGCTGACGAAACTGCATGGTCAGAAACCACCGGGCATTCCCGCGGTCACTTTCGAAGGCCCCACTGGAAACATCGCGAAACCGTTCTGGGATTTCAAACCCCGCGGCGAATCCGGCAAGATGGTTTCAGATTTGTTGCCACACCTGGCGGAGCAAGTCGACGATTTTTGCTTTCTGCATTCGCTCAACACCGACACGAGCGCCCACCCTCAAGGCGAGAACTTTCTGAACACCGGGTTCACGATGGAAGGGTTCCCGTCGTTTGGTGCTTGGGTAACCTACGCCTTGGGGACCGAAAATCAAGAACTACCCGCATTCGTCGCGATCAACGATCCACGCGGTTTAGCTCGCAGCGGCAAGAACAATTTTGGCAACGGATTCCTACCGGCGGCGTTCCAGGGAACGGATTTCAACGCCAAGAATCCGCCCAACAACTTGCATCGTCCCAGTGGGCTGTCACCCGACGCGGATCGGGCAACCGTTGACTTGCTGCAACGCCTCAACGCAAAGCACCTGGAACTCTACCCAGGTGATGCCAACTTAGCAGGACGAATCGCCAGCTATGAGTTGGCAGGAAAGATGCAGACGTCGGTGCCGGACGTGATGGACCTCTCCGGTGAAACGGCCGCCACCTTGAAAGCCTATGGGGTCGAAGGGGGCAGCAAACTACGAGGTGAATATGCCAAGAACTGCATCCTGGCTCGCCGCCTCATCGAAAAAGGAGTTCGAGTTGTCCAGTTGTTCAATGGCAGTGACCCAGCCGGCGGCAATGGGATTTCAAACTGGGACTCGCACTCCAACATCGCTGAGACACACGCGATGCAGGCAGAAATCATGGACCAACCGACGGCAGCACTCATCGCTGACATGAAGCAAAGAGGCTTGCTCGAAAACACCTTGGTCGTGTGGGCAACGGAATTTGGTCGAATGCCATTCCTGCAATCCAATGGGACCGGACGCGATCACAACCCCGACGCCTTCACTTGCTTCCTCACCGGGGCAGGCGTCAAACGAGGTTTCAGCTACGGCGAGAGTGACGAGTTCGGTTTCAAATCCGCGGTGAACCCAACATCGGTCTACGACTTCAACGCCAGTCTGTTGCACTTGATGGGACTGGACCATGAACGACTGACGTTCTATCACAACGGATTGGAACGACGATTGACCAATGTTCACGGCAGTGTCATCCAAGACGTGCTGGCGTGATGCTCGCCCATCGACTGAGATGGACAATTGGCAATGAAGTGCGTGAAGGAACTGGATGGTGCGTCTCGGTGGGGGACCACCGAGCTACAAATCAGTCATGCGATTTGCTTCAGTCCAAAACACGGATTTGCGAGGTCACCGACAACGGGAACATCCCTCCCTGATCGTATTGAGCTTCGACGAATGCGCCGACGCTGCCGCGTTCTGGGGGCGCCACCTCTGCGACCCAAGTCCCGTCCTCGGTGGCTTGCAGTGGAGACGATCCCCACGTGGATGAACGGAGATCACGTGTGGGTGAATTCGCGGTCCAAACCAAGACTTTGCTTGGCGTCTGATCGCTCGTCGCAATGATCTTCATCCCACCAGACGTTGTTTCCGAACGCGTGTTCCATTTGGGCATGACGGTGCCTTGACTGATCGATCGATGCAGAGCGGACACGCCCCCCACCACGCGTGGAATGTCATTCAAACCATGCCCGTTGTTCGGAATATTCAACAGCCATTTTGGACCGGGCAGATCGTCAAAGTAATGCTGTGCGGAATCAGCGGGCCAGTATGGATCGTTGCTGCCGAGCAACACCAACGTTGGCATCGACAAGGCATCCCGGTGTTCGTAAGGATCGACCAACTGCATCAACGTTTTGCCACT
>NZ_JBICHO010000117.1:0-10298 GCF_043100905.1 Rhodopirellula sp. JB055
GAAGGAGCAACTTCACAAGCACCGCCTCTCCGTCGATGAAGCGGGCTCTAAATCACCAACAGACAAATCCACCCCCGAGGTCAAAGCTTCGACTCCGTCGCAACCAGCCGATGGGTGATAGCCCACGGTTACCGGAAATGAACCGGACGCGATCGCGTTCTGGCTAACTCAATCATTCCTGCCGATTTGATTCGTTCGACAACACGCGATAACGCGCGTTGATCACTTCCGGATCATAGTGACCGCCGCTTTCATTCAAGTACCGCTTGTAGACGTCAGCGCGGTAGGAACGATCGACTGGCGCATCGCGAAATTCGTCGCGAACCAGTCCAATTCTTTCGAAGGGAATGGGCTGAAACCCGTTGGTCGGTTGGAAGCCGTCACGGAATCGAAAATCCAGTTGTGCGAGGTCTTCAAACGCTTGCATCGAGATTTCTTCGGGCAACTCAAAGTGTCCCTCGGAGGGCAGATCCAAGATCTTCCCAGTTTCCTTGCTCTCCATGCCTTCGACCGTTCCCGACCCACCATGGATGTGAAAGGGAATCCGAACGCGATGCACATAGTTGTTTGCCACCACGCTGAATGTCTGCGCAAACGGATTGGTTTGAATGGCCTTGGATAACATCGGAAACTCCCTTTTCCAAACTCCGGTGGACCATCCATTCTCGCCAAGCATTTGTTCCATCAAATAGAGATTGTCTCCTTTGTCACCGTGTGGCAGATCGCGTCCAAAGCGTTCCAAGCCCTTCCATTCAGCTTGCACTTCTTCTTTGGTGATCGCCCCTTTATTCGTCCACCACATGTGCTGGGTTTTCATCGTGATGTTGTTGCGAAACGAATTCAACGGGCCATGGAACTGGGCCGCACCACGCCCCGATCGATAGAACACATTGCCATAGATCTGAAGTCCCATGCCTCCATCATCATTGCGGAATCCAATCACCGGGTGGCCGCCCGGTTCAAACAAGTGATGCACGAAGTTGAAACGCAACACATTGTTCATCGTGTGCCACTTTGCCCCGCAATAAGCGACGTTGAAATCGCCCATCTCGTAGCCAATGTTGTAGAACTCGTTGAATTCCATCAGCGTGTCAGCCGCGTTGAAACTCAGCGCCCCATTCATGTCGTGAATGAGATTGTGAGCGAAGTACATCCCCACGCCGTTCATTCCCATCACACCGTATCCGCGACGTCGACAGGAATGAACTTCGTTGTTCGTAGCAAAGTGGTAGCAGCGTTCGAGCGTTCGAAAGTCACCACCCCGCATCGAGAATGCACTTTCTAAGTCATGAAATTCACATCCCGTGATCCCATGCTGCGATCCGCCATTGATATCCACGCCACGATGAGTTCCGTTGCGGAAGATACAACCGGCGATCAATACGTTGGTCCCACCTTCAATCGAAACGGCGCAGCGTCCCGAATCTTCGAAGATCAGATCGCGAAAAACGCAGAAAGAAACCTCTTCCATCGTCATCATTCCTTGATGAGATGGTGACAGCATCGACAGGCGTGTCTTCTGTGGATCGATCGGGGTCGGGGGCCACAGATACAGGATCTGATCTGTGGTGTCGAAATACCATTCCCCAGGCTCATCCAGTTCTGCGAGAACGTTGACCAAACGAATCCGCCGAGGAATGGATTTGATCTTGTTGGCGACTCCGTATCGGGTTGCCTCTTGAAGCTGGATGACACCGTCTTGAATGGCACCAACTGGTTCTCGTTGAAAATACCAATCGTTGTGCAAGTAACCCTCCACCTGCATCCTTTGCGTGCGTTGGAATTCGCTCTGCAACAAAGGTGAAAGCGGTTCAACCGTGGTGAACTTCGCGCCGATCGGGTTACCCGGACTTGCCGTCGGTGGCTTCTCACCAGGTTTCAACCAACGCGTCGTGGGACCTCTGTCGAAGATCTGATCGATGTGACAGTATCCAAGGTTGGGCCACTGCGCCCGTCGAAGCAACTGACCGTCAAAGGCGAACAGGGTTGAATGGTCGACGCCAGACAACCATTCGTCTGGAATACGAACCATCACAACTTTGTCTTGTGCCTTCGGATGCAAACGTCCCAGCAACGCCGGGTCTTCGACTCGCTGAGCGTCCTGCAATTCCATTGGCGTACCGGCCGAGAGCCGAACGGATCCCGGGACTTCGGCACGATAGATGATCGGTGCGTCTTCTGTCCCAGAATCCTGTTTCGATAGATCAAATGTTTCTGGCAGATGGTAAACACCGGGCAGCAAGACCACCTCGATTCCGCCCGCCGGTAGACCCGACTCAGCCTGAAGCCTTCGAATCGAATCACGAGCCTGGGTGAAATTTTTGAAAGGAGAATCCTTCGTACCAACGCCATCGTTCGCCGCCGACGAGGATACAAAGATGGATCGATCTGGATCGCTACTCGGCTTCCACTGGGACTCCAAAAACCGGTCGTGGTAGCCCAGTTCTGCATAGGGTGGCGGCTGCAACTCATCTTGCGCAAACAACTGGATCGATAGGTTGGCTAAGACCAAACCCATCGCCAAAAACGATGTTGTTGAATTCATCAGGCGGGAGAGGTGGAGGGAGGAACGCTCAGAGGTGAGCAGGTGGGAAGGTAGGCGGGGCTTCAAAAGGCCAACCATTTTCAAATGGTCGGCCGAAAACGTGACCGACGTCTCACTCGGCCGGCACAGACGATTGACGAAGGGCAATCAGAATTTCTCGAACGAAACTTCTTCGGTCGCTTCGCCATCAGCGCCAATGCCGGCAGCTTCGTCCATCGATCTGAAATCTTCTTCGCTGTAGTCAAGCAGCACAGGCTCATCAGAAGAGCAACCTGGCAAGAGTGACAAACCGCCGAGACAAAACAAAAGGGCTATCAAGAATCGCATGTTTACCAATTTTTAAATGAGGAGGAATGGACTGCGAGAACGAAACAGGTCGTTCTCGCGAGTATCAAGAAAGAGGTGTCGAATGGATCGACCACCCCATCGCGAATCGCTGCGATGGATTGATCAGCAGGTGGATCAACAGAAACAGTTCGATGCCGAAACTTAGAACTCTTCGTCAATGATTTCTTTGTTGGCACGAGTCCCCAGTGCACCCCACAAACCGTAGGGACTGGTCCGTCCCGCCGTTTGATCGCACCCGGCACGACCCGGATCGACGGGAGGAGCATCCGCATTGCCCGCGTCGATCGAATCGGTGATAAACTTCACCGCACCGTCGCCCATCAAGACATGAACACCCCCCTGGTGTCGACTGCTAGCCGTGAAGGATCCAACGTGCTCATAGGCATTCGCATTGCCAGCGTTTCGGGTGCAGCATGGTTTATTGGGAGCCAACATGGTGTTCATCCCCGAGAACGCAGCACCTGCCGCTGTCCAGCGAAAGCCGCGTTTGACGTTTCCGTTGACCAACGGAACATAGTTGCCGTTGCTCAGATCCCAAAACGTGGGTCGTTCCGGGTCCACCAAAGTCGCACACGCGTTCGGGTTGGACAGAATCAGGTTGTTCGATGAATTGGTTCCGATGGTCGTGGTGACAAAGTTGTCACCCAAATCGGTCGCAATCTCACCCATTGCAATCGTGTTGCTGAGCCCGTCCAAAATGTCACGGAATTTCATGCTTGCATGAGCAACAAAGAATCCGCGGCATCGCGGTTCTGATGATGCACCGGCAACGGTTTGATTGTTGTTGCGATGTTTGATCCCACGATGATTGTTCCAAATCCCATCCCCCAAACAGAACGCGTAGTTGGTTCGACCCAGAGCAGGCAAACCAAACCCAGGATCGCTGGGGCACCGAATCGTTGGGATCTCCGTCCGGGCAGGGTTGTAGCGGGCAACATCCGAACCGCCGTAGGTGTGGTTGGATCCGAATGGCCAGTACAAGATGGCAGTGTCGTCACTGACCGTCTTCACGGTCATCTGTTCCCACAGTCCCTGTTGCTCCATGAAAGGCATCAATCCGATGAGCGCACTGCCTTGGCTTTTCGTCGAACGACGATTTTCCGATCCCTCGTTCCCATTGTTGTTCGGTCCGCGTGACTCATCGCCGTAGGGCCCCGTGCCCTGAATTGGCAATTGATTGAAAGCCGCGTGATAGTTGTGCATCCCCAAACCAAGCTGCTTGAAGTTATTGCTGCAACTCATGCGACGGGCCGCTTCACGAGCAGCCTGGACCGCCGGCAGCAACAATCCCACCAACACACCGATGATCGCGATCACGACCAGTAACTCGACAAGTGTGAAGCCCTCACGACGATGTTTTTGTTGTTTGTTCATTAAATGATTCCTGTCGCAGTCTGATAGATCAAGCGGGATCCCATGCCAATGTTCACCCCGTGACTGCGATCGCGGTGAGTGGCATTGACCCGAACAAGGGCGGTCCGTTTACCGCCTTGAGGAATTACTGCCGTTCTCAAGACAAATAGCCGACTAATTCACGAAAACATTCCTAATTTTTCGATTGCGACTGATCGAATCTCTTCTGACATCCATTCCATAGACTTCCAAGGCGATGGACTTGAACGCTCACCCTCAAGTTCTCGCACCATGACTGCTATCTTTGTTCATCGCAGAACCGAATTTGTTCGCTGACAAAATCGATGGAATTGAAGTCAATTACCGGCCAATCTCCTACTGACCGGCAGTATCCCTTTGCACCGATTCCAAGCGGATCAGCTTCGCTTCTCCCTCCAAATGGGTGGCCCCACTCTCACCGAGAACAAACGATCTGATGAATCGACTGTCCAGAGAAGTGAATTGACAATGACAGCCAACAACTCTCTTCATGACCACGCTGAGGTGGAACGGTTTGTACGTTTGCTCACGGCGAACGAGAGACGACTACGCGCCTTCCTCTTCCAATTGGTTGTCGATCGCGACGCCGTGGATGAAATCATGCAGGACGCATGCACGTCGTTGTGGAAGAAATTCTCGCAACTGGAAGACGACGAAGGATTCCTGCCATGGGCTTACGTGGTCTGCCGATACGAAGTGTTGATGTATCGCCGCAAGCGAGCGAGAGACCGGTTGGTCTTTGACGAAGGCCTGATCGAACAGATTGCGAACGAAGCAACGGAACGTGCGGCGGGTGACCAGATCGATCAAAGGCAAACGTACTTGAAGGATTGCCTGGCGCAATTGCAAGAAGCCGATCGTCGGTTATTGATGACCGCCTACGGTTCCAAAGCAACCATCATTGAAATGGCAGAACAACTCAATTTGACGTCCAACGCCCTTTACAAGACGCTGGGTCGTCTTCGCCGGCGTTTGAAAGGCTGCGTCAAAGGAAAGCTGGCCACCTCATAACACTGGAATCAAGAACATGAACAACCGGTTGGACGACTTAATCGACCAGTATTGCGCCGGATGCATCGAAGAGTCTGACTTCATCGAACTTCAAAGTCTGCTTCTCGAAAGTGATGCCAATCGCCAACGCTACTATGAGATGCTGCAAATCCATTCGGATCTGCATGAACTCGTTGACACAGAATTGCACGACGAACAGGAAACTTCTCCACTCACCCGCACCTTCACAGATACAATTGCGGTCGAGAAGCCTCAAGCTAACGTGTCGACTGAGAGACCAACCGGGTTGAACAGAATCTTTCCCACGCAAGCCTGGATGTTAGTTGCGTCCGTTTCATCCATCGCAGCAGCATTCCTGGCAGTCGTTGTTTGGCAGCAATCCCGCTCTTTGCACGCGCATGCGAACCAGCAAACTGTCCTGCCGTCCGGTCAGGAACGCAAGGTCGTGTCGGTGGTCAACCCGGCAAAGTCTTTGATGCTTCCCACCCAAATCACGTCGCACAAAACGGACTCGTTGGCGATCCTTCAACAAGTGGTTGATCCAGTCTGGCAGGACGGTGAAGACTCGCCTCGTGTTGGCGATGAACTGACTGCTCAAACTCTGGATCTGCAGAACGGGATCATTCATCTGGCCTTTCTCAACGGCGCAACCGCGATCCTAGAAGGCCCGGCCAAGTTGGATTTGATCAACCGTCAACTCGGTGTGTTGCATCACGGTAAGATCCGATGTTTCGTTCCAGAATCTGCTCATGGTTTCACCATCGAAACCTCGACGAACCGATTTGTTGATTTGGGCACTCAGTTTGGATTGGATGTGGGAATCGATGGCGAGCAAGAACTGCATGTTTTTGACGGGGAGGTCGAAATGCAGTCGATTCAAGATCGAGGAACAGCCCAACGGATTGTTTCTGGGAAAGCGATTTCACGAGACGCTCCTGACCACAACTGGTCCACCGTTGCAACGCAGCCCACACGTTTCACCAGTGTTGAGAAACTGTGGGGATTGAAGCAACGATCCGATCAACGACGATATGAACGTTGGAAACAACACATCGCGACCGTGTTGGAGGATCCTGATCTGGTCGTGCTCTACGATTTCGAACCCAACGCTTCCGAACCAAGCCGGCTGACCAACCAAAAGTCGGACTCCATTCACGGAACGATCCTCGGTTGCGAATGGTCTCGCGGTCGCTGGGATGGAAAGTCTGCCTTGGAGTTCAAACGTCCAAACAATCGTGTGCAGTTCAACCTGCCGGGAACCTTCGAAGATCTCACGATGATGACGTGGTTGCGCATCGACGGGTTTGATCGTTTCTTCAGTTCTCTCATGTCAACAGACCGGTTTGACAATCATCACATCCACTGGCATTTCAAATCCAGCGGTCAAATTGGTTCGGGCATTAAACCTCCGTCCTCGCTTCGAGTGCTTTACGACACGGAAGAAACCTTGGGTTACGAAGACCTCGGTCGCTGGATGCATCTCGCCTTGGTGGTCAACCAAACCGATCAAACGGTGACTCATTTCCTCAATGGTCAAGTTGTCGGCCAATTCCCTCTTCACACGGGTAGTGAAAAAATGCGAACCGACGTGTTCGGCAGTGAGTTGTGGCCCATTCGAGTCGGGAAAGCAGAACTAGGGAACTGGAGCCCGGCGGAAGATTACGACGAATGGCTGGTGCGGAACCTGAATGGTCGGATTGATGAATTCTCCGTCTTTCGGCGCGCTCTCAGCAACCAAGAAATCCAACAGTCCTACGAACTGGGAAAACCAAATTCGTGATTCCCGATCGCGATCCACCAATCCCTCTTTGATCTCGAACTCTATTTCTTCCTTCCTATCTCCATGCCAGCTCAATCCGCGAAAACAAACGTCTCGATTCAATCATCCACCACTCGTCGACGATTCCTGACACGTTCCGCAGGATTGTCGGTCGCAACCTTGGCACCGACCCACTTGCGTTCAGTCCTTTCTGCGGAACCTGATTCAGCCAACGACCGTCCGGGATTGGCTCTCGTCGGCGCTGGCCGGATGGGGCACAACCACCTGCGATTTGCCGAAGGCATGTGCGATGTCGTTGCGGTTTGCGATGTCGATCAGAACCATCGCGAAAAAGCGGTTCAGAATCTGAGCGGCGGCAAAGCCACGGGGGTCAACGATTATCGCGAAGTGTTGGACCACAAAGAAGTGGATGTCGTTTACATCGCCACACCCGATCACTGGCACGCCAAGATTCTGATCGAAGCCATGTTGGCGGGCAAAGACGTCTACTGCGAAAAGCCTCTGACACTGACCGTAGATGAAGGCAAGCAAATTCGAAAGGTGCAGCAGCAAACCGGACGCATCGTCCAAGTTGGAACGATGCAGCGAAGCTATCTGGATTTGTTTGTCAAAGCGGTGGCCATCGCTGGCTCGGGTAGACTCGGACGCATCCTTCGAGCAACGGCGTCGATCGGAGGAAGCTCGAGTTCCGGCCCCATTCCCGTCGCCAAGGTCCCCAAGTGGCTGGATTGGAACCAATGGTTGGGGCCCGCCCCAGAATCACCTTTTCGACTGATCGCGGATCCCAAAGCGGACGAGTGGCACATCGGCAAGACAAACGCTCATCAGAATTTCCGTTGGTGGTATGACTACTCCGGCGGGAAAATGACCGACTGGGGTGCCCACCATGTCGACATCGCTTGTTGGGCTTTTCGCGAAGCGGGGCAATCCGACGCGCTGGTTTCGATTGAAGGGAATGCCAAGATGCCAGTGCCGTACGAAAACGGTTTCCCAACTCAAGCGGATCAATACAACACTGCTCATTCGTTTTCGATGCTTGCCAAGATGAAAGATGGCACGGAGCTTCATATCAAAAGCGAAGGCAGGAATGGCGTTCTGTTGGAAGGCACCCGCGGCCGTATCTTTGTCAGTCGAGGCGACTTGACCGGTGCCCCGGTGGAGCAGTTGAAAGACCAACCGCTTCCCGAAGATGCCGTCGCGAAGGTCTATCGCAATATGCCAATGCCGTCCAACCAGCATCGCAACCACTGGGCCAACTTTTTCCACTGCACACGAGAACGAGTCGAACCGATTTCGGACGTTACCAGTCACCTTCGAGCGATTGACATTTGTCACCTCGCCAACTTGTCGGCTCGGTTTGGGCGGTCACTTCGTTGGGATGCGGAAACCGAACAAATTCTTGGCGATGATGAAATGAATTCTCTGCTGGCGCGCCCCGCTCGTTCCGGTTTCGAGACTAAACTCTCCTGAACCCACTCGTTCACGTGCCACAGCTTCTTCCCACCCCATGATCAATCGAATCGATGAAGAAAACGGATCGTTGGTGATCCGTAGCTATCCCACTTGGATCGCCGGGTTCTGTTTGATTGTGCTGGTGGCGGTGATTGTCCAATTTGTTCGTGGTCAACTGGCTTGGATCGATGCTGCCATTCCCACCTTTGTTGTGATCGTCGCCGCATCGGTCTTGGAATACAAAGTCGCCACCTTTCGACGAGGCGATCCGAACGTGTTGATTCAGTCGATTCGTTTGCTTCACCGCAAAGAAACGCGAATTCCAATGGATCAAATTCGCTCCGTCCATCGCAGCACTGGGCGGGGCGGCCACTCCCATGCCGGAGTGGTGGAACTGAGAACCGTGGATGACGCTGTGTCAGTGACCTCCGTGGCGGCGTTGGGTCCTCGCAAACAAGTCGTGGCGTTGAAAGCGATCCGCGAATTTTTGTCTCTCGGTTGAACGCGATTTCGCGGCTCGCACACAGGTTTTTCCGGACATGGCCTGGGGTTGTTGGTGGTCGAGACTCGCTGACTGAGTCATCATGGTGATCCGGTCGGGCGATTCTTTTGTCGTTCTCGACTCTGCTTGATCATCCACACCTGCTGAGACATCACCATGAATTGGTCTTCGAACATCCGACTCACATGGATGCCGTTTCTAGTCGCGACCTGCATTGGCTTGCTTGGCAACTCGCATGCAACTGGAACGGAAACTTCAGTTGGGGAGGCGGACTCCGCGGGTGCGGTCCAAGCACTCGAGGAATTTTTGAACGATCATTCGACCGAAGACTTCCAAACGATTGCGGAGCTACCGTGGAGCTTGACCGCATTGACCGCTCAGGACGTCGTTCGAGCGAGAGAACTTTTGGCGGCAGCTCACAAGCGAGTTCTGCGCAAGACCCGAGCCGACGAAATGCAGAAGAAAGTGTTGACGCTCGGAGACTTGAAGATGTCGTTTGACTATCGCATTTTTGGTGAAGCACCCGAAGGCGGACGCAGTCTTTACATCTCCATGCACGGCGGTGGTGGTGCCCCGAAAGCGATCAACGATCGTCAGTGGGAAAACCAGAAACGTTTGTATCAACCCGCTGAAGGCGTCTACGTGGCACCGCGTGCACCGACTGACACATGGAACCTGTGGCATCAAAAGCACATCGATCCGATGTTCGTGCGTTTGATTGAAAACATGGTCGCGTTTGAAAACGTCAATCCAAATCGCGTCTACGTGATGGGTTATTCCGCTGGCGGTGACGGCGTGTATCAATTGGCACCTCGCATGTCCGACCGCTGGGCGGCCGCCGCGATGATGGCGGGGCACCCCAACGAAACCTCCGCCCTGGGACTTCGCAACGTTCCCTTCGCGTTGCAAATGGGAGGCAAAGACGCGGCCTACAAACGCAACCAAATCGCTGCCGATTGGCAAACAAAGCTGGCCGAACTGCAACAAGCTGACCCCGACGGATACGAACACTTCGTGAAGATCTACCCGAACAAAGGGCACTGGATGGATCGCGAAGATGCCATCGCACTTCCTTGGATGGCCAAGCACACTCGGAACGTGACCCCGTCCAAGATCGTATGGGTCCAAGACGATGTGACCCACTCGCATTTCTATTGGTTGGGCGTGGAAGAGTCGTCGGTCAAAGCCGGTGCAACCATCATCGCAACCGATGACGTTCAAACGATTGATTTGACCTCCTCGGACGTGAACAAGATGCAGGTCTTCTT
>NZ_JBICHO010000118.1:0-2533 GCF_043100905.1 Rhodopirellula sp. JB055
CCGAGAGAAGCGTCGGCTGCTGGAGCTCATCGTCTCGGTCATTCCGATTCGCATCTAGTTTGATTCCAAAGCATTGCAAATCGCCGAGCAACCGACGGCGAAACTCGGCCGACTCTTTCACCAAAGCTCCTGACAGCAACAACGCATCGTAACCACCCAGGACCGCAATCCCTGCCCCGATACATTCATGGACTCGAGCTGAATATATTTGCAGAGCCAGCTCAGCTCGTGAGTTGCCTGTTGCCGCGGCAGGCAACAAATCTCGCGTGTCGTCGCTGATCCCGGATACGCCCAGCAGCCCGCTGTCTCGGTTGAGCATCTCGTCCACTTCGTCGATCGAGCGACCATCGCGAAGCAACGCCAGCACCAACGCGGGATCCAAACTGCCCGATCGCGAACTCATCATCAATCCGTCCAGCGGAGTCAGTCCCATCGTCGTCCAAATGCTTTTGCCATCCAAGATCGCACATGCACTGGCACCACCGCCAAAGTGGAGTGACAATACCTTCGTTGCCTCGCGATCCCACCCGTTCCAAACCGACTCGTGTGCCAACCCGTGAAAACCGATTCGTCGATATCGCTCGCCGAGGTCGTGTGGCAACGGGTACCGCCAGACATGCTCCGGAAGCGTGCGGTGAAACGCGGTGTCGAAAACCGCGTGCACCTTTAAACGCGTCTCGTTGCGGATCGCGTCAGCAACGGCGATCGCGGTTGGCACATGCAATGGAGCCAGGTGCCGGACTTCTTCAAGCGACTGCAGCACGCTCGCATCGATCTCCCGCGAATGTTGTTTCCAAAACGGGCCACCATGGACGAAACGAATCGCCACCGCGTCCAGCGAGTTGTTTCCGATCCGCCTGAACAGCTTGACTGCTTCTTCGGCGACCTTCTTTTTTCCCTTGATGCGGTCGACCATACCGCGATCAAGATCCAACGATGGCGAATCAGAATCACATCGCTCCGTCTCCACCAATCGGTACCGCAGCGTTCCGCTTCCGGGATTCAAACAGAGCAATTTCATGTTGGGTCTCCTTGCACGGCGTTGGCGAGCGGTTCGATTTCCCACTGCGTGAACGATGGCATGTCCTCGCCATGGTGTTGTGCATGTTGAAGCATCTCCTCTCTGACTCTTTGGAAGTGAGCTCGCGTTTGGACGCATCGCTCAAGCAATTCGGGACGCTCGATCGCACCCGCACAGAGGATTTGATCGACCAACGTGTAACGATCGATTCCGTTGGCGGCTAGCAAGCTGAATGGCGTCGTGGTCATCCCTTCTTCGATGTAGCCATTGATTCGAAACCGCTCATGCCCTGGACGATTCCAAAGCAATTGCTTGATCGCCGAAGGGTAGCCGTGAAAGTTAAAGATGACTGCTGTGCTCGGTGGGAAGAAATGGTCGAATTGTTCGTTGTTCAGACCGTGCGGGTGAAACGACTGCTGCTCCAAAATCAACAAGTCGGTGATGTTCACCAATCGAATCCGCAAGTCTGGAATGGTTTGTCGCAACAGACGCGAGGCAACGACCGCTTCCGCGGTCGGATAGACGCCAGCACACGCCAAAACGACATCGACGGTTTCGTCCGTTGGTGAAGTTTCGTCTGCTGATGAACTGGCCCAATCCCAGATCGACAATCCGTTTCGACAATGCTCTTCGGCTTCTTCGGCGGACAACCATTGCGGCATCGGTTGCTTGGATGCGATCACCAGATTGATCTTGCCCGTGCTTCGCATGCAATGATCGATTGTCGACAACAAACAGTTGGCATCCGGCGGCAGGTAGACGCGGACGTTCTGAGCTTTTTTGTTGAGCAGCATATTCAGAAAGCCTGGCATTTGATGCGAGTAACCATTGTGATCCTGTCGCCAACCTTCACTGCTGAGCAGGTAGTTGAAGGAGCTCACTTGGTCTCGCCATTCAATCTCATCGGAACGCTTCAAGAATTTCGCGTACTGCCCCATCATGCTATCGACGATCGAAACAAATGCCTCGTAACACGGAAAGATCGCGTGACGACCGGTCAGCAAGTACCCCTGCATGCAAGCTTGGCAGGTGTGTTCCGACAGCATTTCAAAGACACTGCCTTGCATTCCAATGTTTGGATCGTTCGCTGGTGTTGGCCACACAAATTGTCGTTGGCTCGCATCCAATGTGGCTCCCAACCGGTTCGAAATCAGTTCATCAGGGCAAAACAACCGAAACCGGCCTCGGTTGTTTTCGATGACGTCGCGGAGAAATTCTCCGGTGGTTTTCATGTCGCTCGCCGTTTCACGCCCTCGATCGTTCCTGTCGATCTCGAGTTCGTAGTGCTTCCAATTCGGAATCGTCATCGGTTTGCGAATTGAACCTCCGTTCGCTTCGGGGATCATCCCTAGACGCCGCGCACCTTTCGGCAACCAACGAATGATTGATGGCTTGGGCGAACCGTCTTCCTCGAAGATCTCCTCTGGTCGGTAAGAACGAAGCCAACGATCCAGAGCCTCCAAGTGTTGCGGATCATTTCGCGGGTCTTCCAATGGAACTTGATGAGACCGA
>NZ_JBICHO010000119.1:0-14827 GCF_043100905.1 Rhodopirellula sp. JB055
AATCAGATACGTCGGGCCGTAAAATCGAAACTGCCCATAAATTTTGCCTCTTCGTTCTGCAGCGATTCCATTTTGACGTAAACATTGATACAGTCCAATGGTAGCGACCCCCTAAAAGGACTGGTTTGTGTTTTGCCGTGAGGGATTCTTTTGAAGCTCTCAGGTGGTGATGCTACGATGACTCGTAGGTCTGTTTGAAAATGTCCCTTGAATCATGGCTCATCTGAAATGTCGCAGTGGGAAGACTACGCAGGTGATGAATGGATGCGTCCCCTGGCGAGCCAGGACACACGAACGAAGCACATCCTTGACCGAGAGACGCAAGGCATCAAGCCGCGTCCGCGTTTGCAGTCACCACCGTTTCAACCGGGCGACACGTGGGGCGATTTTACGCTCGAACAATGGCTCGGGTCAGGAACCCATGGCTGGGTGTTTGCGGCGAGGGAAAAAGGCACTGAAAAGCCGGTCGCGCTGAAGATTCTGGCGGCAGAGGATGAGGCCGGGACGACGCTCGCCAAAACGGGTTTCCGCCGAATGGCGAAGTTGAATCACCGCAATCTGATGCGGTTGCACGGGATTCACCAGCACGACAAGTGCGTTGCGTTCAGCATGGAACGCATCGAAGGCACGAACCTCACTGCGGCGATACGGCGGTGGCGAGAGTTGCCGCTGCAGGAGGCGTGTGACAACGTGATCGAGATGGTTCGCCAGGTCGGTTCGGCGATCGGCTGGATGCACGCTCGTGAATTGGTGCACCGAGATTTGAAACCGAGCAACATCATGGTGACCAGCGACCAACAGCGGTTCGTTGTCATCGATTATGACTCCGCGGGAAAGTTCCAGGAGCACGACGCGGAATCGATGCGAGCGTATTTGATTTGGACCCCGATGTACGTGGCGCCGGAGGTCTTGGTACGACAACGGCACAGTCCGGCAAGCGACGTATTCAGTTTGGGAATGGTCGTGTTAGAGGCTCTGCGTGTTTTCACCGCGGCGCAGTTTCGCCGTGAGGAGTCTCGTCGAGATTCAGCCACGGATCGCCGCAACAAGTTCATGACCGATTCATCTCAGTCGAACGAACTGATCGATGATTCTTTGGGGATCCAACGAGACAAGTCGAACGAGGAGCAGGATCGTATCTTGATCACCAAGGCAGTTCGAGGATTGCATCCGGATATCCCTGCCGATTTAATCGACACACTGGATGAGATGCTGGCGCCGGACGAGGCGGACCGACCCATGGCGATGACGCTGTCGCGTTTGGGCCGGCCTATCGAGTCGATGCAGATGACTCGGATCACTGACGTTGACTCCAGTCGTCTTCGCGAGGCGACGCAGCACATCCGCCATGACGAGTTGGCGCGAGTTCATCGTTGGAGTCACCTCGTTCTCGGGGGCAAAACTCTGCGGTTGCATCTCAGCGGCGACTCAGGGATCGGCAAATCGACTTTGTTGGATGTTGCGTTGTCGCACTTGCGATCGTTGTCCTGGGCACAAGTGTTTGTGGCGCGTTGCCAGCAACGTGACCAGAAACCGTTGGCTGCATTCAGCCAAATCGCGGATGAGATCACGATGCGTTTTCGCGCGATGGACCGTGAGCCTTTGCAAGTGGACGCTGTCACGGTCAGTGTGTTGACCAGCATCCTGCCTGGTTTGGCAGAGGTGTTGGAAGTTGATCGATCTCAACCGCTGTTGCAAACCTCGCCGACGCGTCCCGGAGGCTTGGAAGCGGCATTGAAGGTTTGTGAGCGGCTGCGTGAATACGGTCCTGTGTTCTTCGTGATTGATGATGTGCAGTGGGCCGACCGAGACACCATTTCGGTTCTGGATTATTTGCAAACGGCCAGTTTGAACCGGCGCAAAGCACCTGAATTGCAAGGTTTTGGATTGATCACCGTTTCGCGAACCGATGGGGACCGGCAAATCACTTTGCCAGATGAGACGATCGAACTGGGACCGCTGCCCGACGAAACCGCCGTTGAGATGTTGGTTGCAGAAGCAGCCAAGTTTGAGCTCCAGATTCCGGAAGAGCATCTGAAGAGTTTGGCTCGGCAAATCGATGGATTGCCGTACCGATTGGATGCGTGCTTGGACGAACTTCGTCCGGGAGGTTGGTTGTCGGATTCCATTCAAAACAACGATCCGAATTCGAAGGACGTTGCCTTCCCGTCGATGGAAACGCTGTGGCAGAATCGGTGCGAGCAGTTGCGACGGGAGGCGATGCAGTGCCTGCGACGAATCGCTGTGGCGGGACGGCAGGTGCCTGTCGAGGAGCTTCATGGTTTCGGAGATGATTCGGCGGAACTGGAAGAGCATCTGGCCGAGTTGCAGCGTTGCCGGTTGATTGTCCTTGGCGATTCGTCTGGTCCTACCGTGCGGATTTGGCATTCACGACTGGGCGAAAAGGTCTTGGAACAGATTCCAGAGTCGGAGATTCGAAAGCTGCACGTGGAGTGGGCTGAGATGTTGGCGAATGTTCGCCCCGATCTCGCTGGCGTCATTGCCTCGCACTATCAGCGTGCGGAAATTCATGACCAGCTAGGGAAGTGGGCGAAGTTGGCGGCCGAGCAAGCGCAACAAATGTACGCTCACCGGGAAGTCGCGTCGTGGTACCAATTGGCTGCTGACTATTCTGAAGGAAAGCAGCAAATTCAGTATTTGAAAGAGGCTTCGTTTGCTTGGCATCGCAGTGGGCGACTGAGCAAGGCGGCGGAAGTTCATGGATCTTTGGCCGGTTTGCTAAGCGGACACGCTTCGGTTGAACATCAGTTGCAACGCGTGGAGTGCTTGATCCGTTCGGGTGAATTTCAAGATGCAAGTCGATTGGTCGAGCCGTTGATTGACCAGTTGGGACTGCCTCGTGTGAAGTCGACCTTGGCGTTCAGATTGTCTGCGTTGTGGCGGCTGATGTGTCTGTTGCCACTCGAACGTGATTTGTCGATGTCGGTGGAACAGCCAAACCCGTTAAGAACGTGGCAAGAGGGCAGCCAGATCGAAGCCTGCGTGCGGTTGGTTCGCCCGCTCAGCATCATCAACAACAACATCGCCATCGAGTGGTCGCTGTTTGCCGCACGGCAAGTTCGATTGTTGGGCACCGCGGGAGAGCGTTTGCATCTAGGTGTCGGCGAAGCCGTGTTTGCGTCCTACGACTTTGGGCGGTCGCGACAGCGGGCTCAGAAGATGTTGCAACGAATGTTGGAATCGCTCCAGACGGACGACGATCCCTCCTGGCATGGCGACGTCAACAGCGGGCTGGCCTGGCACACGGCGATGGACGGTCGTTATGCGGACGCATTGGAACCGTGTGCGAAGGCCAAGCATTTTTATGGCTTGAGCGAGCATGCCAAGAACTTTGAGATGGCCCACATGGCCTACGTCGAACTGGCGGCGTCGTTCCAATGCGGCAAAATCACGCAGATTCGGCAGACCGTGGCGGACATGCAAGCCGAGGGACGCACAACGAACGACCAATTCGTGACCATCATGGGAACGCTGGGGTATGCGTCGGTCGCTTTCCTTTCGGACAACGACATGGCTCGGATGGATTTGGCGACCGATCGAGTCCGTGAATGCATGAAGCACGTGGGGCCGACATCGTTCATGTTCGTGCAGCAATTCAAGGACGCTTTGCTGGACATCTATTCGGCCGATGTGACCAATGGTACCTCCAAGTTGGATCTGTTGCCTCGTCAATTGCGTTCATCTGTTTTGAAACGCGTTCAGATGATTCGGATCAACTTCTGGGAATTTGTTTGCTTGTTGGCGTTGCAATCGATGAGTTGCCAAAAGAAGACGGCAGCCGCTTCGTTGCGAAAGGCCATCCGAAAGCTACGGCGAGAAAAGTCGAATTTCGCACACATGAAAGCCGATTTCTACGAAGGCATTCAGATGGCTCGTTTCGCCGATCCGGGGATGGCTGACCGGGCTCGAGCGTTGTTGCAATCGGCAGCTACGAAAGCGACCGATTTGAAATTGACGCCGTTCATTCTGGCGGCAAACGATGAGCTGAAATGGCTCGATTCGTCTCGGCAGCCATCCGACCTCGAAGCCTATTTGGCCGATCAGGGAGTGGTTGTACCGTCACGTTTCGCTCGACTTTATCGCGGTGTCGATCGCCCCGGTACGTGAAAACCAGCGTCGGTGCAGAACTTCATTGTCAGGCAGGCCAACGCGACGCTCAACAGCCCGCTGCTTCAGTCATCAACGTGGTTTCAACGCGTGTTAAATGAGCCGTTTTGCTCGTCCAAGTTGCGGTTGTCGGCCAAGAGTGGTTGATCTCCAGCAAATTGGACAGGCCATTGACGTCGCGTCGGGAGAAAGCTTACTTGCTGTTCCACCACCAGCGTGAGCTCGAGTCATTGGCGACTGCGACGCTAGCGAGTGATTCGTCTCTCACGGCGTTCTCAGAAACTGCGAATGCGTTGACGTTCACACCGCCGGACGCGGTCACGGTCCAACCCGCACGGCCTTTGATGAAGCTGCACTGTGGCTCAAGGGTCTTGGGCATGTCGTAGCTAGCCAGTTCGACTTGCGAATCGTTGCCACGCAGAACACTCAGGTCGATGCCGGCTTTTCGGTCGAGTTGTTGTTGTGTGATGAGAGTGGTGACGACCGCCAAATCCATCGCATTGCGAAGGTCGCGGAAGACAGGACGCTGGCGAGAAAGTTCTTCGAACTGCTCGGTCATCATGTCGGCCCATTTGATGGCCAGAGGATTTTGACGCCCTGTCGATCGGACCTTTCCGTCTTTGTCAAACGTGTCGTCTTCGGTGAGCGTTTTCACCCCTTGGCCGCTGATTTTCCAAACGCGGCCGTCTGTGTCGTGAGCGACCGGGTCGTAGTCGCACGCCATCCACCAACGTGGGCTGCTGACGCTGGATTGGACTTGGTTCTTGGCGATCTCGAGGTAGCTGGGCAGTCCCGCAACTGGCGATTGGGTCAGGCCCATGGCGATGCGTTTCATTTCAAAGTCTGCCGCCACCAAGGTGCGAGCAAAACGACTTTCGGTGGGCACGCCAGCCAAGAGGATTTGTTGAGGGCCGAAAGCTTGACGCATGCCGGCTTCGAGGTACGCAGGGTTTTGGCCTGGACGCAGTTTGACGTTCTTCAAAAAGTTCTGCAGACGCAGGCGTCCTTCGGGGGTGGGCTCGATGGAGCAACGGATGCCGCCGTCGTTGCGAGCGGTTTCGACGCTGCGGAAAGCGGTGACCAAGTCATCCAAGCGGAGCACGGAGCCGCCTGTTTTTGTGCCCACAACGTGTCCGTCGGGTCGAACCATCCACGGTTCAGCCGGTCCAGCCAACAGGATGTCGTTGTTTTCTTCGTCAACAATCACGTATTCAATTCGCTGCATGCCAGCGAGAAACATGGTTTCGGTGTCGAGATGCTTGCCGGTTTCGTGTGCTTCTTTGAGGGCGGCTTGCAAACCGTTTAACGATATCACGCGGCGATCGGTCGCTTCCGCCAAATCACCAGCTGGTGTTTGCATGACGTTTCGGACGATTTGAGCCATCTCTTTTTGTTCTTCGACCGTGGCCGCACGAACGCTGCCGTCGGGCGCGATCATCACACCACCAACGGCTTGCTGGTTGCCCAGTCCAATGCCGGCATCTGCGGTGGATGCAGCCATCGCCACACAGAGGGCTGTCAACATGGCCAAAGGCAACATCAAATTCGGTAGCTGCATGGCACGAACCCAAGACCCAAAGCCGCATGGGATGAGTCGACCAGAATCAGGACGACCAAGAAGAGAAGAGCACATCGAGACGTGTATCCGGCTGGCGGAGAGAAGGGATGGTGAAAGTCGACCGGCGGTGGGGGGAACCCGCAGTCTATGATTAGAATAATTGCAGGCTCTACCAGTGACAAGCAAATCTAACACATCTGATCCCGACGCTGCGCCCACGAAAACGCCTCCGGATGCTTATTTGGTGGTTCATCGCGGTATGCGCTGGACGGATGTGATTCGGTTGTCCGGTGACGTGCACTGGACGATCGGACGCTCGTCATCCAATCCGATTGTTCTGCGGAGTGCTCAATCAAGCCGTCAGCACGCGGAAATTCGCCCGGCAAACACGCCCGATGGCCCGGTTTGGGCAATTGTCGACCTGAACTCACGCAACGGAGTTCAGGTGAATTCCCGGCGGATCAAGGCTGCGACGGTGCTGAATGAGGCGGATCGCATCGAAATCGCTGGTTTTGAATTGACATTCACCCGCAACCCGGCGGCGTTGACTCGTCCCCCCGTTGGAAAGTCAACTGCCAACCATGCAGCGACCTCCGAAGGATCCGCAGACGAAGGTGCGACGCAAGACAACTTAGGCGGTGCGTGGCGGAACGAGCTTTCCGGTTCTGACGGTGAGGACGATGGTCGCGAGGTGGACGTCGTCTCGGAAATCATGTCCAGCGGATTGGCCGGCGAGCTCAACCGCCAATCCAACTCCACGCAGGATCACGCTCCGCCAGCTTCCGGGCCGGTGGATCCGTTGCTCGCCATGGCCTTTGGTCTTGGGCGAGCGGAATCGATCGAGGAGTGTGGTGAGACGCTGATGCAAACCCTGGAGGGATTGTTGCCAGGGTCCACTATCGGGTTGTATCTCTTCGACAAAGACCAGAAAGCGGCGATTGTCGGCGGCGCCGGGCTGGCTCCTCCTGGTTGGGTCCGACAACCTGCCGGAACTCGCTATCGTCGCCCGCCTAGCACGCTGGTGGAGCCAATTCTGCGGCCAGATTCGGCAGCGATCTTGGCCCGCAACGTTCTCGGTGACCGTCGGTTGGCGACCGAGAACACGGCGGGAGAGATCGATGTGGAATCGATCATCTTGGCTCCACTGCGGCCGCCAATCACTCAAAAGCGGTCAGCAGAAGCAACGACCAAGAACGACGGGTTGTTCGCTCATTCGTTACCGCTCGGGTTGGTTCATGTGACCACGCCAGCCGGCAAACCCGCGTTGACACCCAACCAATTGAGAAGAGTCGTTGCGGCGGGAGAAATTTTTTGCCAGGCGATTCGGTCGATTCACCGTGAAGCATCGCTTGCGCGGTCTCTGAAGAAGTCCGAGGCGGTGATCAGCCGGTTGCGAAGGCAGTTGGCCGGTCGCATTCAGATTCTGGGCAACAGTGAACCGATCCGCATCGTGCAGCGGCAGATTGCGCAAGTCGCACCAACACCCTCAGTGGTTTTGGTGCGTGGCGAATCGGGCGTTGGCAAGGAACTGGTTGCCTCCGCGATTCATCACGCCAGCCCTCGGCGCGACGGGCCGCTCGTGTGCTTGAATTGCGCGGCGTTGTCCAAGGATTTGTTGGAGTCGGAACTGTTTGGGCACGAAGAAGGCGCCTTTACCGGCGCGACCCAACGGAAACGCGGCAAGTTCGAGGCCGCCTCGGGGGGCACATTGATGCTGGATGAAATCGGCGAGATGAGTTTGGATTTGCAAGCCAAGTTGCTTCGCGTTTTAGAAGGGCATCCGTTCGAACGAGTCGGCGGGCAGACGCCCATCCAAACCGATGTCCGAGTCGTCGCAGCGACGCACCGCGATTTGAGTGCGATGGTCCAGCAAAACACTTTTCGTGAGGATCTGTTCTACCGGCTGAACGTCGTTGAAATCCTGGTGCCTCCACTGCGGGAACGCGGTCGAGACGTGATCCTGCTTGCCAATCACTTTCTGCAAACCTTCGCCGAGTCAATGGCTCGCGGACGTTTGAAGTTCACCTCGCTTGCCGAGAAAAAATTGCAACGGCATCGCTGGCCGGGCAATGTTCGTGAACTTCGCAACGTGATTGAACGAGCCGTCGTGATGTCACCGATGGACGTTGGCGGTGAAGGCAATGTGATTGAGTTGGATACTGACGATTTGATGATCACTGCCGTGGCAGGCGCATCGAAAGAGGATACCTCCAAGACGGGACGTTCAAGTGGCATCGACGATGAGTTGGAGCTTTCGCTTGCGGAGCTCGAAATGCGGCACATTCGACGAGTGTTGGAGTTCACTGGGGGCAACAAAAGTCGCGCGTCCACGATCCTGGGCATTGAACGCAGCACGCTGGATCGCAAGCTAAAGAAAGCTCAAAACAAGACGAGCTAATTCGCGGTCAATCAGACTGTGTCAAACGGTTGTGGTGGACGAGGTGAAGAGTTCTTCCCCAATGGCCTGGTGTCCTGGTTCACCACATCAGCCAAGCACTGATCGAGCGTGAGGAGCTGCCTGATCGAGTTTCTGAAGCGAGATCGGTCTCATGAAATCGGAAGCGACAGACGGAACTGGCTGCCTTGTCCAACGCTCGACGCAATTTGGATGCGACCCTGATGTTGATCGACGATTCGTTTGACGGTCGATAGTCCGAGTCCCACGCCTTCGTACTCGTCCTGCGAATGCAATCGACGCAATGGATTGAAGACTTGGCTCTGAAACCGGGGTTCAATTCCAATCCCGTTGTCCGCGATGACGATTGAGACTTGGTTGTCGTCAGATTCTTTCGCGGTGACGCGATCGATCGATATGGTGGGCGTCGGACTTTGGTTGAACTTAATACCGTTGTTGATCAGGTTCTGAAACACCTGTCTCAATCCGACCGGGTCGCCAATTACCGTTGGCAGTTTCGAAACCTTGATCTCGGCTTTGGATTCAGAAATGAACGCAGCAATGTCCGTGACGACATCTTGGACCACCAAATTCAGGTCAACGGACTGACAGTCACATTCGGACCGGCCGTGCCGAGTGTACTCCAGCAGACTCGAGATCAACTTCGACGCTCGCATGGCAATTGCGTCGATCGTGTCCACATAGTCCTGGCATTGATCGTTCAGGTCATTCGAATCATCCTTCAGTTTTGTTGCATAGGTCCGAATTTGGCGGATCGGACGACGAAGGTCATGCGAGACCATGCCGACAAAGGCCTCCAGTTCCTTTTGCTGTTCGCTATTTCGACGCTGAAGTGCCACCCGAGTGATCGCATTGCGGATGGCCAGGTTGAGCGAATGCGGGGTGACATGTCCTTTCGTTAGATAGTCCTGCGCGTCCAACTTCATCGCGTCCACCGCGACGTGTTCGGAACCGGTCCCGGTGATGGCAACAACGGGGATGTCATTGCCTGACTCTCGAATGGACTTCAGGAGACATATTCCGTCGATCCCGTCCAGTTGGTAGTCCAACAACAAGCAATCAAAGTGTTCGTTCTCGATTCGAGCGAGACCTCCTAAGGACGTGGTTTCGTGATGAAAATCGAACGGTGTGTCTTCGATTGATCGTGACAACCGCATCAGAAAGGTGGCATCGGCGAGATTGTCGTCGATGATCAAAATGGAATAGCGTTTCGTGTCGACCATGACATCATCTTTTGGGTGGGAGAACGACAAGTTTGAACCAATAGTCGCCCAGCGATTTCAGAACCTCGATGAATCCGGTGACGTCGACCGGTTTGGACAGAAACGAATTGCATCCCAACGCATAGCTTTGGATCACATCTTGTTCCGCCTTCGATGTCGTAAGGATCACAATTGGAATTTGCTTCAGGATTGGATCCCGTTTGATATCCGCCAGCTCTTGTCGGCCATCGATTTTTGGCATGTTGAGATCAAGCAGCACCAAATCCGGAGTCGGCGACAGAGTCGGATCAGCGAACTTTCCCCGTCGATGCAGGTAGTCCAACGCGACTTCTCCGTCGGGAACAATTTGTAGATTGCACCTGAGGACACCCTGGCAGAGGGCCCGCTCTGCCAGTCGGCACTCGGCCGGGTTGTCTTCCGCCATCAACACGATTGCTTCGCGAGCCACATCGTTCAGACTACTCACCGGCATTCCAGTCTTCTTGGGGATCTAAAGTAAAAAGAAAATGGGAGTATTCACCACATTTTGAATCGACCCAGAGCCTGCCATGATGCAGTTCCACAATTTTTTGGCAGATCGCAAGTCCAACGCCAGAGCCTTCGTATTCGCCCATTCCATGAAGCCGCTTGAACGGTAGGAAGATCTGCTCTTGGTATTCCGGCTTGATGCCAATTCCATCGTCTTTCACACCTAAGACCCAGGTTCCGTCGAAAAGACTTGCAGTGACTTCAATTGTGGGACGGTCACTGTCAACGAACTTCAAAGCATTTCCGATGAGGTTTTGGAATAATTGGGTGACCAGCAATCCATCGGCTTCTATCTCCGGCAAGTGCCCCCTTCGGATCGTTGCATTTGTCTGTTCAATCCGTAATGCCAAGGCTTTCAAAGCATCGTCCACACAACTCTCCAGCGACAAAGTTTCGCGCCGCAGGTCGTGTCGTTCAGCCTTCGAAAAGGCCAGCAAGTCATCCAGCAGTCTCTGCATCCGAAGACTGGCGTCGGAGATGAATTGCAAGTCTTCGGCAACGTCGTCGGTAAGTTGTTCGCCTAGGTCGCTCCGCAGCAAATCAGCATAAGCGAGGACATTGCGGAGCGGTTCTTGAAGGTCGTGCGACGCGATGAAAGTGAATCGTTCCAGTTCCGTGTTGCTGCGTTTGAGCTTGAGCAGCGTTTTCGCGATCGCTTCATTCTGTTTTTGACGGTGCCGTTGCATCTTGGTCAAGGCATAGGTCGCAACCAGCATGATCATCGACATGAAGCCAAACAGTGGCAGCAACCTTGATAATAAAAGTGCGTTTTTCGACGCGCCCCCAATCTGTGCTGGATCAAGAAACGAGACCAAAATGAGGTCGGTGTCGAGCCATTGCGTGGGAGGCGAGGAAATCTGGTCTGTCAACGACTGTGGCGACACGCGTTGAAAAAAGAAGTCGCCGCTTGAATTGCTGACATGGCCGGAGTCATGGGATGTCATCGATTCCCAAGCGTCGGTGTATTCACTGCGAAAGCTTCTGGGGTGACCTAAGTAAACCGCAAAGTCGGCCGGAGGGATTCCACCCTTGATGTAATCTCCATTTGCATCCAGCAACCACTGGTGCGAAGTCGTTGAAACACCGCCCAGTTCTGATAGCAATTGTTGGCCGAACAAATTCAGGACCACCGCCCCCCGACGTTCATTGTTCACAAACACTGGTGTGACGAACCGAATGATTGGCTTCAAGGGGGTTTCCAAGGCGTTGTGTTCCACATTCAGGTCAAACTTCGAAACGCCGGCGGCACCATCGTCGAGCCTGTTCGCCAGTTGGATGTATTCGCGGTGCGATTTATCTTGCAGGTCTTGCGTGTCTGTCACATAGGCGTGCTCGTCATCAAAATTGATCCGAATCTTTTCTATTCCAGATGTGTCGACCACACGAACTTGGTCGTATTGTTTTTTGATTTCGGCGAAACGCAGGTAGGCTTGTTCCAGTTCCTTGAGTCTTTGCGATTGTTGGTCATTCGAAATGGCATCGCCGTCAAGGTATTGGTGCAGACGCGTGTCGGAGGCGAGAAAGAAGAGGTCTGACCGGGCTTGTTCGAAGGCCTTTCCCAGTTGCAAGACGTCGCTTTGTACGGAAGCCTCCATGAACGACTTGGAGTAGGTGATTCGATCATGTTGGTCGACCCGGTAGAGAGCGTAAACAAAAGACGCCAAAAGAACTTCTATTAGAAGGAAGGCGATCCAGTATTTGCGTATCGTCGTGGTCACGCATTTATGCCGATAAGGATTCACGAATGCGGATTTCCGCATGGTGTGGTTTGAATTGGATTTGCGTCTTATTGAATCAGAGTTTCGTGTGTCGTGGACCTTGACGGTTCGCTTTTGCGTCTGTGCGAACCGAAGAGGCTGGCCAATCGGATTGTTGTTCTATTCATTCGCGAACGTTCGCACAACAGAGAACCGGACCGACAAACGTGGTGGCGATTGGCAGGGTCGCGTGGCCTGACAATCAACGGGTTTGGTGGATTCCACGGTCCGCAAGTCTATCCCAGCTTCCTCCCGTGCAGCAGTTTGCAAACGGAAAGTATGAGGTCACAAGGAAGCATGACGAGTCAGTGGTGGACATTGGTTTGAGGTCGTCCGACGATTCCCACACGCATTCGAAGAAGCGGTGCAAATTTCCCACCAGTCGCAGACCAATCATTCCTGTCCATCTGCTCAGCAGGGTGCGAACTGGGGGAATTACCGCCAGAGAAAATATTTCGTCGGATTGTTCAAAATCCTGTTGCTCGGCAGGGGGGGGAGCGTTAGGATTGGTCTCGTTGTGGGGAATTGACTCCCGGCGATCTTTTGATCCGCCCGACATTGAAGTCACGCAGCAGATACGAATGAGGGATGCATCTAGCACTGCATTCTCGTTCGCTGCGTCCGAATTCAATGTCCCTGTTGCCAGCTGTTCGAATGGAAATTCGCGCTGGCGGAATGGAGTTCCCACATGCTTGTCCTATCTCGACGCAACAGTCAAAGCGTTGTGTTCCCTCAGTTGGATATTGAAATTGAGGTGGTGAGGATCTCCACCAAAAATGTGCGTTTGGGAATCAAAGCTCCTCCCAACATTTCTGTCTTACGAGAGGAAGTTTTCGATCATTGCGTGGAGACCGCAGTTCCAGAGGCTGATACTGCGAAACGGCTGTTGGCGTTGACTGACTATGTTGAGCGAACCAGAGGATGGTTGGCTTCCGTGGGGGCGACGGACGCCGACGCCACGCTTCAGAGGATCGTCGCTGATCTGCAAAGGATTCGTAGTGAACGATTGCCCGTGGCGCGTCCGCAATTGAAGGCGTTGATTGTCGATGACAACGACAACGAGACGCGGTTGCTGGCCAGCTATTTACGTATGAAGCAGTTTGAGGTTGCAATTGCTCAAGACGGCAAGGCTGCTCTAGAGCAACTCGAAGAAGGTGATCTGCCGGATTGCGTTCTCTTGGATATGCAGATGCCCCGTTATGACGGGCGGTGGACCATTCAACAGATTCGCGAATCGAGCCAATTCGCTCCGCTGCGTGTGTTTGGGATGAGTGGTCTCGAACTCGACGAATGTGGTGTGTCGGTTGGCCCGGCCGGATTGGATCGTTGGTTCCAGAAACCGCTGGATCCACCCGGGCTAGTCGATGCGATCGAAAAGGAGACGTTGCATCCAAGTCTAAATTGAGGAGGAATGAAGAGACGGGCTGCAGTTGGGTTCGTTGGCCATCGATTGGGGCACTTTCGGTGGGCGTCAAACTCGGCTGTAAGATCGTGGTATTGGTTCGAGGGAGCCCATGGATGTAGCTTACTTCGGGGGCATGCCATTGCCACGTCTATCTACGGGGGCGACGCCATGATGGCGTTGCCCCCGTGCTTCATCTTTTTTGAGATGACGATGATTGGTCGGTGAAGGTGAAACGAACACAATGGTGATGGAATGAAATCGCTTGCATGGAAGTGTGCGTATTCGTCCACTTTAAGTCGCCATGTTGCGAAGTGGGTGACAACAGGAAGTTGTTATCCACTTTTTTGCTTCTCATGCGAGGAATTGTTGGCACGCGCATCGTGACGAACGAGTGCCTGCTTCGACAACTCGCACTTGCAGATGCGGGATTTTGGGTACGGTATTCCTTTCCAAATGGTTTTCGCGATCTGTACGGAGAATCGAGCGAGGGTTATGGTGGTGGCACAGGTAGCTGAAGAGAGGGGCTTTTGCTTGGGCAACATGCGACCGCAATCGAGATTTGATTTGGATTGCGTACGGCCTTTGGCGGATTCGTTTGCCGATGTCGTTTTGGTTTGCCGTGACGTTCGATGGATTTGGCCGAGTCCTCGATCGCTTTCTATTTTTCAACTGATACGAGCGTGTCAGAGAAAGGAATCGCGATTGGTTGAAGTTGGCTTCTCCTGTGCTACTCGGATGTCCAGAAATTGATGCGTTTCATTGAGAAGGAGTGAGTGATGTTGGTTGTGTCACGTCGGAAAGGCGAATGCATCTCTTTCCCGCAGGTTGGGATCACGATCAAATTCGTTCGGATCCATTCCGCAACTGCGAAGGTCGGCGTCGATGCTCCCAAAAACCTCCAGATTATTCGTGGTGATTCGGATTCGGATCCCGTCAGCTATGAGGATTGGACACAGGAAGCATTGGCCGTTTTGCCGCGAGAGACCCGCCATGCTATACGCAATGAACTGCATTCCATCAGCTTGGGTTTGCACCTGTTGAAACACCAAATTGATCTCAACCTGATGGATGACGCAGAGCGAACTTTCGAAACGATGCAGAGAGCATTGTTGTCTTTGAACGAGCAAGAAGTTCTGAAGGGAAATGAAGGAGCAAGCAGAATCGATCGGAGAACGATTCTGCTGGTGGAAGACGACGCGAATGAACGAGAACTGTTGGCGTCGTACCTTCGTTTGAAGGGGTACAACATGGTCTGTGTTGGCGATGGCGAGATGGCGCTCGATTATTTGTCGAAGCATGAAGCGCCGCGGTTCATTCTCCTCGATATGAAGATGCCCGAACGGGATGGGGCTTCGACATTGCAAGAGATTCGCAGTGACGAACGTTTCAATGACATCATGGTTTTCGCGATCAGTGGTTCGACAGCAGAGGAAAATGGTTTGGCGGACAATGACGAACAAATTGAACGGTGGTTCATGAAGCCTCTGTGTGTCGACAACCTGGTTTCGGCTCTGAAGTTGGTGGTTTGATGAGCGACGCTCGTTCAATCCATCCACTTACTGCTTCTGTGGTGGCAAAGGCCGGAGGTGAGTTCGCTCGAGTTTTGATGTGGGAGGCAAGCATAACGGTCAATTGACCACCGCTGAGCTCCTCGTTGGTCGGATGACCCGTAAAACCCGCAGTCCCGTCGTCCATTGTCTCGGTGCAATGCAACATTCACGTAGAAGTTTGCTCCCCCCCCACTTAGTTGCAGGGTAGGTTCTGTTGGTGCGAAAGGCGTAGCACGACAGAAAGTCGATGTGTCCCACAGGG
>NZ_JBICHO010000120.1:0-12420 GCF_043100905.1 Rhodopirellula sp. JB055
TGTGTTTGGCTGGAGACATAAAAAAAGGAACCTTCCCCCGGGGGAAAGGTTCGCGATCCCGAATTGTCGGCCAGTTTGATTGAAAAGTCCAGTCCCAAGAGCCGCTGGATTCGCAATCAAGCGTTCCGACATCAATGCAACGTGGTTGCAAGTGGCACTAATCTTCCAATCGATACGATCGTTCACCATGCCGTTCGGGTCGCGACTGTGTTGGATCGCGGTCGTCCAAGTATTCCACCGGCGTGTCGCCCGGATCACCTTCGTGCGGCAACCCAATCTCTTCGTTCATCCAGCGTCCCAGATCGATCAACTGGCAACGTTTGGAACAAAACGGCATCGCAGGCGTCTCATCCGATAGAAAACGACGACTGCACGTGGGGCAATTGACTTGGACGGGCGGTTGCATGAAAGGGTCCTCACTCGATCGGATTGGTCATTCTGAAGCGGAGCTTTCGACTCGCACGCGAAGCGATTCAACGGAAAGCGACTCCTTCCGCAGGAGGGCTTGCTACAATCGACAGCGGCACTCCGAAACCAAAGCAGCGTGGTGCAAACACGACACCAAGATTTGCACGCGTTTCGATGGACCAGGCTTTCACGAAGCTCCAATCCACAACTCCGCCGCACCGCCATCGTCAACCAAACTGGCTTCCTCACGTCCTTTCGTCAAGCTCGTCCGATGCAATCCAAATGCCATCGCCTTCGCAGCCACATGCTGAGCCACCCAACAATGGCCTTCCGTTCGATGGGCCGCCCCTCAACGGGCTGTCAATCGAAGCGTCCCTCTCCACCAAGCCCGCCGCTCGGGTTGGTCGCGGTGACCGGTTTGCTGGCCACGCTATCCCTTCTGACATTGGCCGCGAAACCACTTTCTGCCAATGACGACACCGCCAAGCAACCTCCGTCTGACGCACCGCAGGTGCCCCGCTACTCCGCCAGCGTGGAAGCGAAGGCAGAGAAGATCTTGCAAGCGGCGGGCCTGCGTTGCAGCGGCAAATCGCTCATTGCAAACGAGTCCGCGGAAATCGCCCGTTCGATGACCGCTCTTTCCAAACAGCGACGCGAATTGACCCTGGAGCAAAAAGAACTGAACGGTTTGCTCATGCAGGTCCAGCAAATCAATGAACAGATTCGCAATCTCGAAAGCCAAGACGGGGAACTGAATCTGCAATTGGCTCGTGTCGCTGGCAACGACGTCGCGTCCAACAACCGGATCGTCGCCTTGATCAACGCCAACCGAACTCGCGTGGGTCAATTGCGATCTCAACGAACCGACACACAAGAGCTCGCCAACGATCAACGCTCAAACCTGAACTCGAAAGAGGCCGCTTACGCCGAAGCCGTATTTCAAATTCGCCAAGACTTGAACTCGCTGCGCCAGACAATTGCCCAGACACTCAAAGACCCCAAAGTCAAAATTGCAGTTCAGGTGATGAACGCGAATCAAGGCATTCCAGCGTCCATCTCAGCAGAGGATATCTTGCAAACGATCGAGCTTCGACTGGCGAAGATCGAACAAGAAGTCTTCTCGGAATCCATCCCGCTGGAAATTGAACGCAACGGTTCGTTGTACGTCACCGTCAGCGTCAACAACCATCCCGTTCGCATGGTCGTCGATAGTGGCGCGACCTTGGTGACGCTGCCATCGGAAACGGCCAAGGAACTCAAAATTGAAATCCCAACGGATGCTCCGCTGCTGCGATTGGTCATGGCGAGCGGTGACGAAATCTCTGCCAAACGAGTCCAACTCGACTCGGTCCGTGTCGGGCAATTCGAAGCCAAAAATGTATCCTGTGCGATCCTCGACCCGATCGCGTCCCGAGCCGATCCAATGCTGGGGATGAGCTATCTGGGCGAATTTAAATTTGAAATTGACGCGACCCAAAAAAGCCTGAGCATGTTGCGAGTTGAGACTTCACCCTGACTCACTCCGATTCAGCTCGACGCGAAACGAGCTGCCGCAAAAGCAATCGAAGCCGAACGAGCAGTCATCAGCGCCGCTCAAGTCAACTGGAGCGAGACTGCTTCTCAGAACGACTCGGGGTAAATCACCAACTCGATGCGACGATTCGCAGCTCGCCCAGCGGGAGTCGCGTTGTCTTGACGAGGATTATTGGATCCCTGGGCGACTGTGAACAACTGCTGAGCCGGCATGCCGCTTCGGCGAGTCAACCAATCCAACACCGCACTGGTTTGGGCCGACGTGAGTTGGTGAGCACTGCCAGCCGCTCCACCGTAAACGGGTGCGTTGTCGGTGTAGCCTTCAATTCCAATTCGCTGGCGAGGAAACACGGATCGAATCTGAGCCGCCGTGGGATCCAAGATCGATCCAGCAGAGGGCTGAAGCTGGCCAGTTCCCTGAGCGAACAGTTGATCGCTCGGCAAAATAACCCGCAAGACTTCACCGTCTTGTTCGACTTTCAAGTTCCCCAAGTTCAAACGCCCAGCCATCTGGTTGAGGTTCGTGTTGGCTCGGATCGTTGCACCGCCCCGCATTTGAGCAGACGCCTGAAAGCTTCGTGCCTGAGTCTGGGCATCTTGGGCGGCGATGCGAGCCGACTCGTATTGCTGCGTCGTGTCCGACAACTGCTTTCGGACCAGGTTCAACTCATCACGATAAACCTGAGCCTGCTGTTCGCTCTGGGCCAATTGAGTCGTGAGCTGGCGGTTGTTGTCGTCCAACAACTGCACGCGTCGATTCAATTCCGCCACTTGAGCTTGAATGCCATTCACGGCCGTTGTGGTCGGCGGCGGTTGCCAAACGGAGGTCCCGCCACCGGCTAAGTACGGGTTTTGCGAGCAGCCCATCGCAACGCAGGCCCACAGAAGTGTGACCGCGAGGAAAGCCGAATCGGAGCGTTGACGGAGAACGTTCATGGCAGGGACGTTACGAAACGAAACCCATTGTTCACAACACCGATTCGAAATGACTTGCGAAAAAATTCGCGGATTCGCTCAAGCCAACTGGTGACCTGGCGAAAGCTCGTCATCCACCAGAAACCGAACGACTCGTTCGGTGTTCGACAGATCATCGAGCAGCATCGTGGGCTTCAACGGTTCGAGTTGCTGACGCGAAAATTCGCCGGTGCTGACCGCCAGCGTTTTTGCCCCGATCGCTTGCCCACACATCACGTCCGCAGGGGTGTCGCCGATCACGATGGTTTGCTGGTGAGCGTCGCCATGCCGCCGAGCCACCCAAGACGCAGCCCGCCGAGCCATGTCATCGCGATGCACGTCCAGGTCGCCTCCGATGATCCAGCGAACCCATCGCCGGATCTCAAAATATTCCAGTTTCTGGGTTGCCGTCTCGGGAAAATTCCCGGTCATGACAGCAACGTCCAAATTGGGCACCGACTGCAACGATTTCAGCAGCGGCACCACACCGGGCAACAACGTCCCACCCGAGCGATTCAGTTCGGCACCAAACAGCCCCCCATAGCGGCGGCGCAACCGGCCGCAATTCGCAACCGTTGGTGAAACCCTGTTCCGCTGCAACAACTCCATCATCAAACTGCGGTCCGTGCGGCCCGAAAACGAAATGTCCGTGTCCGGATTTTCGATTGAAAATTCTTGTTCAATCGCCCGCCGAAGCGCTCGATTCCCACCACCGGCGGTCGTCAAAAGCGTCCCGTCGATGTCAAATAGCAGCACTCGCACGAAACCACTTTCCCCTTCCTTCTCGTTGCCTTTCTAAGTTGTCGCATGAGTGTCCCAAACGCAGACCGGTCCCACCAGTCCAATGCTTCGGCGAATGAGTCAGCGAGCCCCTCGACAATGGTCGATGGATTGGACAAAAGCGGCGAACGCGTCCGCGAAATGTTCCGGCAAATCGCGCCGCGGTACGACGTGATGAACCACCTGCTGTCGTTGAACATCGACAAATGGTGGCGACGCAAAGCCGTCCAATCGCTGAACATCCAAGGCGACGCCCCCATTTTGGACCTGTGCTGCGGCACCGGCGACCTGGCGATCGCGATCGCCGATGCGGCCGGCCCGGGCACTCAAGTCGTCGGCAGCGATTTCTGTCACGCAATGTTGGAAATCGCTCGCGACAAAGAAGCCGCTCGGATTCGCGACGCCGCGGGCGGATCGGGTCGCCAAACGATCCCGTTCCTGGAAGCCGACTCCATGGCTCTTCCCTTTGAAGACAACTCGTTCCAATGTGTGACAGTCGCCTTCGGTTTGCGAAACATTGCCGACACCGACCAAGGCCTCTCCGAAATGGCTCGCGTTTGCCAACCCGGCGGGCAAGTCCTCGTGCTGGAATTCTCTCAGCCGACGCTGCCAGTCCTGAAGCAGACCTACAGCTTTTACTTTCGCCATGTCCTACCGCGGATCGGCCAGTGGATGGCTCGCAACGACAAATCCGCGTACGAATACCTTCCTGAATCCGTTGGCAAATTTCCCTGCGGCGAAGCTCTCGCCAAACGGATGCGTGACATCGGTTTGCAAAACGTCACGTTTCGACCGCTGACACTGGGCGTTGCGACGATCTACGTCGGTGAGAAACCAAGCGGACAAACCTCGCACGCGGAAATGGCGACTGAGCGAGAAAACGAAGCTTTGGTGACGACATGATCGACGGCCCCACACGTCGGCGACGAATCGTCCTGGCAATCACGGGAGCTTCCGGCGCACCGATCGCCATCCGGTTGCTGCAAGTCATGCGGCGGGATCCGAATGTCGAGGTGCATCTGACGATTAGCCCCAGTGGCGCTGCGGTGCTGCATCAAGAGATGGGGCTGCAATTGAACCTGCGTGCTGTCAACCTGAATGATCTGCTCGGCTGCGTCCCGGCTTGGGCCAGTGAACCCGCTCCGGAGTTCACCCCGATCGATCCCAGCGGCGATGACCGCCTGCACTACCACCAACACGATGACTACATGACGCCCATCGCCAGCGGATCCTTTCTAACCGACGCGATGGTGCTGTGCCCGTGCAGTGGCAGCACTCTGTCCGGCGTGGCTCGATCGGCAGCTTCGAACCTGGTCCAGCGTGCCGCCGAGGTGCACTTGAAAGAACATCGCAAATTGGTCGTCGTGCCCCGAGAAACTCCCATGAGCGTTCTGCAAATCGAGAACATGCATCGGCTCGCAGCCGCTGGCGCAGTGATCTTGCCAGCCATGCCGGGCTGGTACCACGATGTCCAGCGGCTGGAGGATTTGGTCGACTTCGTCGTCGCCCGCATCATGGACCAAATCGGCTTGGACAATGCCTTGATCCAACGCTGGAAGGACGCCTGAGGGGAGCGATCACCATGGCAAGACTCAATGATTGGCTGGGCCTGATCCGCTTCTCGCACACGATCTTTGCGCTCCCGTTTGCAATCCTGGCTGCGTTCCTTGCTTGGGCGACTCCGCTGCCCTCAGCAACCGACACAGTCGCCTACCCGCATGTCCGCGCGCAAGACATTCTCGGCATTCTGCTGTGCATGGTCCTGGCTCGCAGCGCCGCGATGGCGTTCAACCGCTGGGTCGACCGCCGGATCGATGCCGCGAATCCTCGCACCGCGACCCGGCACATTCCTGCGGGAGTCCTGTCGGCTCATGCGGTGCTAACGTTCACGATCTTGTGCGGGGTGGGCTTCGTCGCCGCCACGCTGTTGTTCCTGCCCAATCGATTGCCGCTGCTGGCGGCCGTGCCCGTGCTGCTGTTTTTGTGCGGCTACTCCCTCGCGAAACGCTTCACCTCTTCGGCGCACCTTTGGCTGGGCGTGGCACTCAGCCTTTCGCCAATTTGCGTTTGGGCAGCCATCCGCGGGGAGATCACCCTTCAGTTCCCATCCGATTTCTGGGTCCCAGGCTGGCTGGCCGTCGCGGTCGCATTCTGGGTCGCCGGATTTGACATCATCTACTCTTGCCAAGACGCTGAGTTCGACTCCGCCGAAGGCCTGCACAGCGTTCCGTCTCGCCGTGGCGTTTCCGGCGCGTTGCGGGTTGCGGCGGTCTCCCATGTCGCGATGATTTTGGCGTTGGGGCTTCTCGCCTGGACCGGCAGTTCCTCCGGACTGGGCGGCGTCTTCATTGCCGCCGTGCTGCTGACCGCTGGCTTGGTTGTTCACCAGCACCGGCTGGTTTCACCAGACGACCTGTCTCGCGTCAACCAAGCCTTTTTTCATACCAATGCGGTCGTTAGTCTGATTTTGATGACCGCCGGAGTGATTGACTGCTTCGTTTAGCGGTTGATCTATCAGCGTTTCCATCGACTCATTCTCGAATCGCCTTTCTCTCGAATTTTCACCATGCAAGCCAACGAACGAGACGCCCGTTTTCGCGAAATTCGTGACAAGGTCGAATCTGAACAACGTCTGTCAATGGAAGACGGCCTGTTCCTTTACGATCCCGAAGTGTCGATCCAACAAGTCGGCGAATTGGCCAACCTCGTTCGCGAACGAAAAAACGGCAACGTTGGCTACTACAACATCAACACGCACCTCAACCCAACCAACGTGTGCGTTTATCGGTGCCGTTTCTGTGCGTTCCGCAAGGATCTTCGCGACGAGAACGGCTATGCAATGACCGACGAACAAATCTTGCACCGAGGCGCCGAAGCGACGGCCAACGGATGCACCGAGATGCACATCGTCGGCGGACTGCACCACCAACGAAAGTACGAGTGGTATCGCGATATCATCTCGTTGCTGAAAGAAAACTACCCCAAGATTCACCTAAAAGCCTGGACCGCAGTCGAGATCGATTGGTTCCGATTCCAAACCAAGAAATCTTTCGAATGGGTGCTCGACGACATGCGTTCGGCAGGACTGGGCAGCATGCCCGGCGGTGGTGCCGAGATCTTCCATCCCGAGGTCCGCGACCAACTTTGCGAACACAAAGCCAACACGCCCGCGTGGCTGGAAATTCACCGCACGGCTCACCGGATCGGCCTGAAAACCAACTGCACGATGCTCTATGGCCACGTCGAAAAGGCCTTCCACCGAATCGATCACTTGATGCGCCTGCGTGAACTGCAGGACAAAACCAACGGGTTCCAAGTCTTCATTCCACTGGCATTTCACCCTGACAACACGAAGCTGTCGGATCTGAAAAAACCATCCGGATTGATGGACCTGCGGACGATGGCGATCAGCCGTCTGATGCTGGACAACATCCAGCACATCAAGGCGTACTGGATCATGCTTGGGATCGAAACAGCGCAGACCGCGCTGGCTTACGGGGCGGACGACATCGACGGAACCGTCCGTCATGAACTGATCTACCACGACGCGGGTGCGAAGACGCCCGAATTCATGTCCGTCGATCAAATCCAAGATCTGATTCGCGAGGCCGGCCGGGACCCGATCGAACGCGACACGACGTACAACCGCGTGATCCGGGACGAGAACGATTTCACCGTCTGGCAATCCGGCGAAAGCGTCGATGCCCCAACCGAACTCGCCGGCGCCTGACGGCAACCGCGACGCGCCCGCTTTCCCCAACGAGGCCGTGCGACCTTCGAAGCATGCAGGTAGGAATGATTGGGTTGAAGGGCGTCTGGCCCGTGAATGCGTGCTGGATTTGCAAATCCAACCGCGGAGCGGTGACAGATGGTAGCCTCGGGTTTCAACCCGAGGTCTCGTGAGCCAACATCAAAACAGACAAGCCGCGGAGCGGCGGCAGGTGTTCGCAACGCATTCCCGGATGCCGTCGCTCCGCGACTTGGGGGACATGTTGTGGTGTTGGTGACCTTGGGTTGAAACCCAAGGCTTTCGGAGGTCGTCGCTCCGCGACTGGTGAGCGTGCCCCGTGAATGCGTGCTGGACTTGCAAATCCAACCGCGGAGCGGTGGCCGCTGGTAGCCTCGTGCCGTTTGGTGCCATCCACCATCCATGAATTCGGTTGCCCGCCCCTGCGAGCGCACGAAAAATGCGGCCTCCGGTCTGGACGCCGCACTCGTTTGTTCCGTGGTTTCGCGTCAGGCTCGCTCAGACTGCTCACGCACCACTGGTTTGCAGTTGCTCGGTGATGGCGGATTCCATGCCGAACTTCGTCAGGGTTTCTTGAAGGGTCGCCCGGTCCGCGTCGTCCAAAGGAACCATCGGCAAACGCATTTCGCCGGTGTCGCGTCCCACCATCTGCATCGCTGCTTTGACAGGAATCGGGTTGGTTGCCAGCCCCAACATTTTGCTGCACAGCGAGTACAAACGATGATGCAGTTCAGCGGCCTTGGTGTAGTCGCCCGCGGCAGCCGTTTGGACCAACTCCAACATCACCGACGGCACCAAGTTGCCTGCGACCGAGATCACGCCTTCTGCGCCGACGCTCATCATTGGCAAGGTCAGCGAATCATCGCCCGACAAAACGGTCAGGTTGGTCGCACCCAAAATCGCGGTGCATTGATCCAACGAACCAGTCGCCTCTTTGACCATCGTGATGCCCGGCAGTTCAGCCAAGCGGACAATCGTGTCGACTTCGATATTCTTCGCCGAGCGACCTGGGATGTTGTAAACGCAGACGGGAATGTCAACGGCTTCGGCGACCGCGCGAAAGTGCTGGTACATGCCCTCTTGCGTCGGCTTGTTGTAATAGGGAGCCACCTGCAGAGTTGCGTCGGCGCCTTCGGAAGCGGCGCGGCGAGTCAAACGCAATGCCTCAGCGGTGCTGTTGCTTCCCGTCCCTGCCATGACCTTCACGCGACCAGCCACATGCTGAATCGTGAACGAGATCACGCGTTCGTGTTCGTCGTGAGTCAACGTGGGTGACTCACCTGTCGTTCCGCAGGGCACAAGGCACGTCACGCCTGCATCGATTTGAAAATCGATTTGTTCGGCCAAACGTTTCTCGTCGACTTGTCCATCGCGAAAGGGGGTCACAATGGCGGTAGACAGACCAGCGAAATCGCTGCCTTTTCTAGGAGACATCAAACACGTCCGGAGCAGAAGTCAAAAAGAGGTACATAGAACGAGCAAGCAGTTTAACGTTTTCTCAGAACATTTCACGGGCCAAAATGACGCTGAATGGAACCACTTCGCTTCCCGCGATCCCATCCACAAACAACCTGCCTCAAGCCAGGAATCCACGACGGGATTGACTCATTCGTGAAAGCCGCCCAAGCACGGTGGGACGAGGAAGCACTCAACTCGTCCATTAGCAGACACATTCGCAGGTCAGAAGTTCGGCAGCAGAAATTCGCGGCGCCGAATTGCGATAGGTCTCAAGAATTCTCAGGCCGTCCCAATCCAAACTGGAAGAGGACGACCGCATCTCAAAGGAATAACAGCGTGATCAAACCAAGTTCTTGCGAACGGCCCAAACAGCGGCTTGCGTCCGATCCGAAACGCCGAGCTTACGCAGAATGTGCTGCACGTGCTCTTTGACGGTCTCGTAACTGATGCCCAACATCTTGGCGATCTCTTTGTTGGTCAGACCCAACGCCATTTGACGAAGCACTTCGCTTTCACGCTGTGTCAACGGCACGTCGATGTCTTGATTCATGCGAGGAGTCGCCAAGGCACCGGTGACGCGGCGAAGTTCTTCGCGTGTCCAGGATTGCTGACCATCAAAGGCCAAGTTCAAGGCTTCGATCAATCGCTCGACGGGAGCCGTCTTCAGGATGTAGCCACAGGCGCCGAGAGCGACGGCACGAGCAACATAGGTCGGGTTGTCGTAACCCGAGAACAACAAAATCGGCAGATCGGGGTGGTCGAGCTTGATACGCCCGAGGGTGTTCAGACCATCACCACCTTCCATCCGGATGTCGAGCAACACGGCATCGAGAGGGGTGCTGGAGACAATCTCCAGAGCGTCGGCAGCCTTGTCAGCTTGCGCGACCACTTCGATCCCAGTCCCTTCGAGGGCCGAGAGTGTCCCCAACCGAGAGACTTCGTGGTCGTCGACGATCAGTAAGCGTTTTGACATCTGTAATTTCCATTCGGAGAAGAGGTATGAGCGGGAGCCGTGTTCGGCTGCTGGGCAATTGAAATCGGATGAAACGGTTTGTAACTCAATCAACTAGCGGCGAAAACCGGGATAGTTGACATGTGATCCATTGGTCCATCGACTTTGCACCGCACGATCCTTTGCACGTTTAAACCTTACCTTATTAACACCGGGAGGCCAGTGACGGACCGGTCATTCGAGCGATGTCATTTCAGCACACGCCGTGCCGGAAACTGGCATTGCAAGCAAAATCGGGGGTTCTACCCCATCCTCTCGGTCGGAAGAAACATTTGGTAAATCAAGCGACGCTCAATTTTACCCCCCTCTTCATTCGGAAAGGACGCCTCCTTAACAGGGTGCTTTTAATAGCCCGGTGTCACAAGACTGGTAAACTTAGTGCTTGGATCGATGCATCAAAAATCAATTCCCATGAATGTTCAATTTAAAATCGTGTCCGCCGACGAAGGGCAAACTGCCCCGCCACCTTGGGCAATTGGCGGACAGCAGGTTTTACGCGGCCCCCGCCGCCAGGGATCGTTCACACATCGTTTTTTGCACATTTGCGAAGACTGCCAACGATGTATCGACTTGATAACAATACTCCATTTATTTGTTTTGCTTCAGATGTCGGGCTTAAAAATTTGACTTCCCTCCTGCTCGGTCTGAAGCCCCCATGCGATTCAATTTTATTCTATTGATTGCGCCCCGCCGCAGGAAAGAATCTTAGTCTCCACCTCGGGGGGCAAGCAAAATTGTTTTTTTATTACGTTCGATGTTTAATGGGTACTCAAGTAACTTTGCCAGCAAATAAAGGCTGTGATCTCCCCTCGGATGTTCTCTCCACCGCAATCGGGCAGACGCCATCGTGCCATCCGTCGGAAATGCAGAAAAAACTTCGGTCGATTTCATTTTTTTGCTCGAAACGACGACAAATGTCTCACAATGCGACGACATTCGCGTCCTGAGACCCCAATCGGGCGCCCCCCATCCTAGCAGACCGCGAACGGCTCGACAGGCATATCGCATGACCGCATCAACTGGGTGGTTTCCCCGTGAGAGCGAACGTACCGTTCGGGCACGCCTCGGGCGTCTCAATCGACGCACGGTGTGCAGGGGTCGTGAGACCGAACCAATGCGGGTAAACTCCGCGGTTTGAACCCCACCGGAATCGGAGACTTGGATTGATGGCGAAAGGATTGTTCACCCAGGGCATGTGCGTGCTATTGCGCCGTCCGCTCGAGATGGACGAAATCCAATCGCGCCTGAAACGCTTCGAACTGGTCGGACGCCAGGAATCGCTCGACGACGAAGATTCGCCCGAAACGTTGATTTACGAGTTTCGCCCGGAAGTCGGCGGCCACTTGCTGGTCACCCCCTCGTCGATCCCCTGGCCCGATGACATGGGCGATCCCGATGAATCCCCCGAGCGATTTGTTGCGTGGTCACTGGGCCAGTTCGGACCGCTCGCTTTCCCTGGGTGCCTCTCACGGGCCTGCGACCAAACGCGGCACTGGGACGACATGCCGGACATTCAGTCCGAGCACACGTGCCACATCCGTTTGTTGATCAGCTATGTACTGGGGACCGAAGAAGAGGAGGACGAGGACGACGATGACCTGCCTCTGGTTCCAGAAGACTACGAAGCGATTGATGAATTGCATTTTCTGACGAAAGCAGTGGCTGCGATTCTCGAATCTCCCGATGCGATTTGCTACTTCAATCCAGGCGGCGAAGTCCTTTGCGATGAGAACGTTCTTCGCCAAGGCCTGAATCACGCATGGAACCTCGAGTTGCCTCCGCTGGACATGTGGACCAACGTCCGGGTGTACGTCGATGACAACCGATTCGCGATCATGGACACGGTGGGCAATGGCCAGTTTGACTTGCCGGACATGGAAGCCGTGTTCCCACTCTCGGAATACGTCGCTGAAGACGTGGAGCGATTCCTCCGCCACGCTTCCTTGTATCTGTTAGCGGGCGACGAAGATGTGACGACGGGCGACACCGCCGATGGACCTGGCGGGCAAACCTGGTTGGCGATGGAATGCGATCAATCGCTGTCGGATCCGCCCCGCCCGACCATCCGCTGGATCCCGGAAGACGGCAGCAACCTTCCAGAACACCTCTTGGACCCCGGAACGATCGACGAAGACCTTTCGCCGCTCGATGACGAGATTGACGAAGCCTTCTTGGACGACCATGAATTCGGCTCCGGTGGGTTCGACCCCAGCGGCACAGAATACCTGGACTCCGATCCGTTCGACCCCGACAAACCTGACGACGAAGATTGAGCGAAGCGATGCTTCTGGCACTTTCGCGAAAAGGCTGTCTGCGGTAAACGTCGTCCTTGGCGGACCAACCCTCATTCCAATTCATTCCCGCTTGATCGCGATCCCTTTTTGAACCGCAGCGCAATCCATGTCCAACACAATTGTCATCTTTGGTGCCAGTGGCGACCTGACCAGCCGAAAATTGATTCCCGCGCTTTTCCGGCTCTTCTCTCGCGGCCGACTGCCTGAATCGACTCGCATCGTGGGCGTCTCGC
>NZ_JBICHO010000121.1:0-24998 GCF_043100905.1 Rhodopirellula sp. JB055
GGTCAGCATGGGGGTGCACGAGGGCGTGTCGGCAAACGGTGTCTCGAGAACCTGAGCGACTTTCTCCATTGCCAGGAAGACAATGGAGACAGGGACGGTGAAGGCGATCAGTCCCAACGCAGGCATTTCCAAAAGTGCAAATGGCAGACTGATGATGAACGCAAACACGAGATAGTGAATGAGCATCGCGTACATCGGTGGGAACGGTGTATGACGAATGCGTTCACAACCGCCCATGTGATCGGTCAGACGGCGAAGGCTGCGATCCAGTTCCAAGGCTTGCCATCGATCCAGCGTTTCAGACTGGTGGAGTTGCTGTAGGTCGATGGCTTGTTGCAGAAGAATTCGATTCGCTGCGTTGCGGCATTGAAGATACATCTGCAGTTCGTTGGACGCGACCTTTCCTTCGAGATTGGAGGACACGTCTTCGTCTCGTAACGACGCAGCCAATGTGTGGCACCAGTGAATGTGTCGATGGACGATGCGGCGTATCATTTCGCTGTTGTCACCCGCGGAGTTCGAAGGCTTCGTGAAGCTAATCAGTTGCCGGGCAAATGTTCTGGAGTCATTGGTGATACGCCCCCACAGGATCCGAGCTTCCCACCACCGGGAATAGCTGGAATTGGTTCGGAATGCGAGCACGATGCCAAGGAAGGTGCCTGGGAAAGTGGCGACACCAGGCGGCAATTCGTATGCATCCAGTGGTGCCCAGTAGTCCACCGCCGATATCGCAAGCGAATAGACCATTGAGAAGGTGGCCACCGGCCAAATCGCTTGAGCCAAGCGACTCCAAGGAATACGTGGGCGAACTAACAAGGCGTCAAACCAGCAAAGGGAATGCTCGGATGGGGGTCAGTTGGAGCTGCGCGGAGCTTGGTCGGTGGTGCGGCGAGTCGTCAGAGCATACATCGTTCCACCCACCAGAAAGGTGAGCCCAGTCGCGATCAATTGTTTGGGATCATTGATCGTCATGATGGCGGCGGAGAGAATTGTGGCGGCAATGTAGAACGCTGGTGCGATCAACCAATGAGCGGGCGCCGCGTTGGGCGAGTTGCGAATCGATGGAAGAAATAAACAGCAAACCGAACACGCCGCGGACAATGACAATGTCAGGCCAAGATACGAAAGTAATCCTTGCAGATCAGAAATCAAAACGAGCGTGACGGCCACCACGATCTGCACCACCGTCGCGGCAAACGGGGCCTCACCGCGAAAACGCATCCAGGCCGGCAGCATGCCATCGTCCGCCATTTTCGCGTACACGCGAGGAGCGGCCATCATCATGCTGAGCACGGAGGTCAACAAGCACAGCGCGATTGTCCAGCGGACGAAGTGTGCAAAGCCGTTGCCGCCCAGACTGGCTGCGGCGATGGCGGCCACGTCCGCTTTGCCAACAATGCTTTCCATTGGAGGCGCGAAGACAAACACCGCGTTGAGGCAGAGATAAAGGACCGTTGTTGCCAAGGTGCCGAAGACCAATGCGCGGGGAACGACTCGCTTGGCATCGACCACTTCATCAGCCACATAGACCGCCGCGTTGAAACCGGAGTAACTCAGCGAGATCCAAACCAGACTTCCGGCGAAGGCGGTCCAGTGTGACCACGCGGTGGCATCGGTCGACGTTTGCGGCGCCGGGCTGCTGGCAACCAAGTCACCGCTGAACCATTGGTAGGCGGCGAATACCAGGATCGTTCCCAAGAGTACCAGTTTGACACTGACAGCAATGTTCTGGGTGGCGGCCCCGACACGCGGGTGCAGGCCATGGAAAAATCCTGCCAAAACAATTGCCATGATGGTGACGATGCCAGCAGGCATCCATTCGGGACGCAGGTCCTCTGGCAACAAGTAGCCTTCCAGCGCCGTGGCGGCGAACGCGATCGCACCAGAGAAGCCTGCGATCAGTGAAACCCAACCGGCAACATAGCCCAGCAACGGGTGGGCAGCCCGTGAAAGAAAAAGATATTCACCGCCCGAGTGCGGCATGACACGAATCAGCATCGCGTAACTGATCGCACCAGCCACGGCCACGATTCCGCCTGCCAGCCATGCCCAGAGGACTTGTTCGGGCGAACCCAGATCGGCCAAGGAATACCCGGACGTTGTGAACACGCCAGCGCCGATCATGTTGGCGATGACCAGGAAGGCGAGGGTCCAGAATCCGTATTTGCCGCTCAAACGACTGCTTTCGTAGTGATGGTTCCGAGCTCGATTGGTTCCCGACGGAAGCTGGGAACGAAATCGATTGGGACGGTGGCCGCTAATGTAGTCCAATCGCGGGAGGACTTCATCGCTACGGAACCGCAATCACCCGCAGGGGTGTGCGGAAGCTCAAAGGATCGGGCCCAGCGTTGCCAGCACGTTGTTCCACAAACGGAGAGGAAGCGACCACTCGGCGACCGCCTCCGCCGTGATTTCGTTGGATTGCTCGATGTAGGCACATTGCCGTGCGAAGACGTCTGCGGTGAGTTGCGGATCGTGGAACAAAATGTTGTTCTCGTAATTCAAGTCAAAGCTGCGGCGGTCCATGTTGGCGGAACCGATCAAGGTGATTTCGTCGTCGAGTGTCACGGATTTCGTGTGCAGCAACCCACCGGTGTATTCGTGAATGCGAACGCCGGATTCGAGCAATCCTGCGTAGTAACTTCGGCTCGCTCCGCCGACGATTCGCGAATCGTTGTTGGCTGGCATGATGAGGGTTGTTTCGACGCCTCGCCACGCTGCCGCACAAAGAGCTTGTTGCATGGACTCGTTGGGGACGTAGTACGGCGTTGATATCGTCAGCTTGCGACGAGCCGTGTGGAAGAGTGTTTCAAAGACTTCTGGCATGGCCGAGTCGCGAATCGTTGGACCGGTTCCGATGACTTGGGCAGGGAACCCAGGTCCCGTGTCGGGAAGCGGTTGATTGAGCAGGCCCGTGAGGTCGTCGGGCGTGCACGACATCCAGTCGGCGACGAAGAGTTCTTGGTTCTGACGAACGACAGGGCCTTCAAATCGAATCACGGCATCAACCCATGGCGCGTACTTGGGTTTGACTCGAAATTCAGGGTCGGCGCAGTTTTGACTGCCGCAGTACGTGATCGTTCCGTCAATCACCACGATCTTCCGGTGATTGCGAAGGTCGATGCGTCCGCGGAGAGCCCGAAGCATCAAATTGCCGATTGGCAAAGCTCTGGCAACATGCACGCCCGCCTCTTGCAGGTCTTTCCAATGAGTCGACCGAATGATGGTTCGCGAACCCAGGTCGTCTGCCAACGCGCGGCAGGTCACGCCGCGCTTCGCCGCCCGTTTGAGTGCCTCGACCATTTTCAGGCCGTTGTTGTCGGGCAACCAAATGTAGAACAGCAAGTGAACATGGTCTTGGGCTCGGTCGATGTCCGCGACCATCGAATCAATGGCCGCATTGGAATCGTCCATCAGTGTTCCAGAGTTTCCGCCAATCGCTTCAAACCCGTTGATGGATTCACCCATTCGAAACAGATGTTGGTATCGAACGGGAACATTCGGCAGCGTGTGTCGAGATTCATCTGGGTTGATATCGGGCATCGGAGGCAAGCGTTCCATGACTTGTTTCATCCGCTGCATCCGTCGACGGCCGATGTTGGTTTCGCCGAACAGCATGTATAGGAGCACGCCTACGAATGGTACCGCTGCGATGATCGTGACCCAAGCAACTCGAGAGGCTGGTTCACGATGTGGTCGCGACATCACGCGAATGATTGTCACTGCTTCGATGACAATGTGTGCGACCAAGCCAATTGAAATGGCATCGACGTGAAATCGAAAATATTGTTCGAGATCCATTTGCAGAAAATTTTGATATCAGGTGCCGCAGAGGTGCGGGGGCATGATCGGGTAGCGAATGCTTGCAAGACGTTGTTCAACGACAACGAAAAAGCCGATCGACATCACCCGGTGAAGCTGGGTGTCGATCGGCTCGAGGAGTGTCGAAAGAAGGCAATTTGTTGCTTAGCAACGAGCGAAGAATAAGCGTCGGACAGAGGGTGTGGTATAGGCTTTCAGCATGTCTTCCGCGCCATCAATGGTTGGAAGCCTATGCCACCTATTTCTGCCTCATTTCCTAAAACTGCATCTTGTACTTCTGGGTCATGTCGCGGCGCATGGCGGCTGTCAGTTTGTCAATCTGGTTGAGCGCCTCGCGGTAATTGCCGTAGGCGTTGCCTTGGGCGATCGCACTGGTGACCCGTTGGTAGTCCGTGGTGCTGTTGGTGTTGTAGTAACCGTATCCATCGTTGTAATAGCCTGTGTCCAGGCTCTGGCTGGCTTTGACTTTGCCGGCATCGATGTTGGTTTGTCGAACACTCAAGGCATTGCCGCGAAGCAGTTCGGCGACGTTGGTGCCGTACTGAATCATGTCAGGGTCGACGTTGAGCGTGCCGAGTTCATCGATTTGACGTGCTCGTTGGTCGCTCCATTTTGCCATCGCACCAGCGGTTTGCGATTTGTGATCGCGTGTGTGTTCGATGATGGAGTTGACTTCATCGAAGTAGTGCTTGGACTCGTAAGCGATTCGTTGTTCTTCGCTTTGTTCGGACAAACTGGCACGTGCGGCGGCCTGCTGAGCTTGGCTTTGCAAGCTGAAGATTCCCATCAAACCACTGAGGCTGGATTGGGTGATCGGTCCTTTGAGCGAGAGAGAATTGCCGTCGATCGACACCTTCCATTGTTTCACTTCTGGTGCGTCGGTTCCGTTGCGTTGAAGGATTTCGGCCAACAGTTCCGGGGCGATCAACTTCAGTGATGATGGTGATTTGGAGAACTCGAACTTGGCGATGCATTCATTGAGGCTGCGTCGGCCAACGATGATGCTGCAGCCTTGGATGGATGCGAGAGTGCCGGCGACGGATTCCGGTGTATTGGACTTCAGCGATTGAAGTCCCGTCAGGCGGGTTTTCAGTGGAATGGGTGAGAGGACATTGTCCAGATCAATCGCCAACATGAACGAAAGGTAGGACTCAGGTTGCTTGGCGTGAGCGCTGAGGAACGGCGTGTATTTCACGTCAATCACGGGTGTCAACCAACCTGCCAGGAGGGAGCGATCGGTTGGGCGAAGAATGCCCAAGCGTTCCGGATGGTCTTTACCAGGGACGAAGTACGTTTGGTTGGGAGTGTGGACGACATCGTGATTGACCACGTTGTCTACGTAGCCACCCAAACGATCCGCCAGTTTCTTTGCATCGACAGGTTGACTGAGGACGGCATAGCCCGCTTCCCATTTGGGACGCAAGTTTCCGATATCCAAATCGGCCAGAAACCAAACTTCCGTGACTTTCGACGAGGCAGCGGGGGAAAAGCCCGCGTCTTTCATCAGTTTGTTCAGAGCGGGAACGTTGACGTAGCCAATGGCATTTCCAGGCGCGGGCGAGCGATCGAGCAACAGTTCGATCTTGGCTTTTTCTTCTGCATGAACGACAGATGAAGAAAGTGAGAATAAAAGGGCAAAGGCCATCGCAGGGCCCAAATTCATCAGCGTTCGCATGGTTCAAACTCAGTGCATCAAAGGAGGTGGATCAAAGGGTCGATCCGCGGAGCGATTCGAGCAGGACGTTCATCCAACTTTTCGCACGGATGAAAAACAGAATCGGAAATCCGGCAGTTGGGACGCCGCCAGTATAGACAGCGGGGTGCCCTTGTGCACCGTCGGGCAGTGGGTGGGTATCAGCCTCATTGAGCTGGATTCGGACCGAAAATGCGTCGTTTTTCCCGTTGTTCAGCACGGATGCTGGAATCTCCAGGGACGCCGATCACCTTGAGCGTCATGCCAGCGTCTTACCTGGATTGGTGGGGCTCGCCCGTGCCGCGTGCTGGTCGGGTTGAACCGCAAGACGTTGTTCTCGTCGAACACACCAACAACAGTGCCGAGATGAGACCGATCGCGGTTGCGAAGGCGCTTGATAGGGCTGAGGTATTCGGTGTTTCGTGTCTGCGTTTGCGGTCCGCAGATCCGGAAGAATCGTTCAAGTTTGTCAGGGTGAGTGACGAACTCAAAAGCAGGCGGAGGAGCAATTCGTGTAGGTGGCGATACGCAAATGACGGGCGAGAGTCGGGCATCGTGAAACGCACCGCGTTGAGCAAGATCGGGATGGAGACGTAGCGAAACAAGTCGCATGATTTTCAGCAATTCGGCACGACTGTTCTTTGACCTCGCGCTCGGGTTGATTCTCTTCGCCCTGCTGGCATGTGTTCTCGCTGTGCCTGGGCGAGCAGACGAAAGTCTTGCGGCACTATTGCGGACGGCAGACGATCCATTTGATGAGCCGTTGTTGTTGGCTCAGTTTTCTGAATTCAATGAAAGTTTGGACGCGATTGAGTCGCCTGTGACGGAGGTGTTCGATCAGGTGGACGCGATCACGCTGGATCGTTCGATGCAGCAATCGTTCACAAGCGAATCGTTTGATCAGTCGAGGGGGGATCAGCAGCCCAACAACTTCACCGCGTTCCCGGATTTCAATCGTGGGATTGTGGTGCTCAGTGATGATGTGGCATTGAAGATAGGCGGGTTTGTCAAAGCGGATTTCATCTCCGACTTTGATCCGATCGACTCGATTGATTCCTTTGATACCAGTGAGATTCCAGTTGGGGCTACGGATCGCAAGAATTCGCGGTTCCACGCGCGGTCCTCACGCCTGAGCTTTGATACCCGATGGAAAGTCCAACAGGAGGTGGTTCGGGCTTATGTGGAAGCGGACTTCTTCGGTGGGGAAGACGGTGGCAACGGATCATTGAGGTTGCGTCACGCTTATGGGACGATGGGGTATGTCACTGCGGGACAGACATGGACCACCTTCACGCATCCATCCGCTGTTCCGCAAACGTTGGACTTTGAAGGGGCCGTTTCGAATGTGAACCGACGGCAAGGGTTGGTGCGGTTGGAGTTGCCACTGGGCGATTTCGGTTGGTCTTGGGCGGTGTCGCTGGAGGACCCACGCATCGAGATCGATGTTCCGATCGGTGTGATGGGGGAAGGGCGAACGGAATCACCCGATGTGATCACTCATTTGAAACTGGAGCGAGATCGAGGCGATTTCCAAGCCGCTTTTGTGATCCGGGAACTTGGGTTTCAGCCGGTCGGGGATCCGGTGATCACGGACACCGCATGGGGGTTCAACTTCACCGGATCCGCCAAGGTGTTGGAAGACACGCGGGTATATTCGCAGATCACGTTTGGGGAAGGGATCGGCAGCTATCGGGGGTCACCGGACGTGGTGTCCACTGGTCCGACCACCGCCGAAATTTCGCCAATGTTTGGATGGATGATCGGGGGCAAACATGTTTGGAACGATCAATGGACGTCCAATTTGACGTACAGTGAACTTTGGCTGGATCCCATTGTCGGCCAGGATCCAACCGATCTGCGTCGAACCAATTACCTCGCTGTGAACTTGATCCACAATCCGATCGACCGGGTGTTTGTGGGTGCGGAGTATTTGTATGGGATGCGAGAGAACCAAAGTGGTAACCAAGCCGATGCGACTCGGGTGCAGATGACAGTTGGCTTTTATCTGCCCTGAGCACCCAAGTGGTGTCACGTCAACGACGTCGAGGCCGAATCAGTAGCTGAACTTGCGTACGCCGACCATGAAGTAACCCGGGTAGTTAGGCAGCACCATTTGGGTTGCGGTCAGGCTGTCTCGGGCGCTCACCATGACGCTGGTGGGCCGGCCGTAGACCCCAGGGTTGGGCGCAATTCGGACTTCCCAAATCGAAGTCAGCCCAGTGCGAACGGCGGCCATGTTGAACTTGAGCACTTCGAGCTGTTGACGCTGTTGCTGCTGAGCCATGGATTGTTGGTAGTGTGACGCCTCAGACCGCATCATCAAATTTTCACGGGCTCGGGCTTCGTCGTCCTCGTGGTACTTCTTCCAGTTTTCCCAGCCAGCTTGTAGGACCTCGAGATCCTTTTCGCTGAACATGAAAAACGGGACTGCAATTTGGTCGCCGGAAGCCAGTTCCATCAGCACGCCTTCGAGGGTGTAGGACTTTGGTTGACCCTTGAAACTGGCCACGAATTGGTTGAGGTTCGATTCCTTTTCCAAGGATGTGTCTTCGAGGACGGAAAGAACTCGAAGAATGAGTTTTTGGTGCAGTGGATCAAACGTTGAAAACGCTTTGCCGTTGATGGTCACTGCGCCCAGTTTGCGATCCAGCGTGTATTCTTTTTTTCCGTAAGCCAGAATTCTTGCACGGATTTTGAGTCCCTCGCGAGACGTCCAAGTGTGCATCTCGAGGTCGTCGTCGGAGGATCGCTCTTTGGTCAACTTCGTGACGAATTCGCGATCTTCGTCCGACAGGTCTTGCAACTCGACCGCAGCAAGGCGGCCCGAACCACGACGTTTTAAGATCGCCGTGGTGTCGTTCGATCCAATCAGTTCGCCCTCCAATTTGTAGGCACCGTTGGCACTGGTCCAGGTACGAGGTTTGGCGCTGGCAAACGAAGCGGTCGAAAGGACCGCGACAACAAGTAAGAAGTGACGGAACATGATGTGGTCTAATTCAAGTAATTGAGAAAGGATCAGTTGTTGTCGTTCGATGAATTATCCGATTCCTCGGTCAATGAATCGTCGTTTGAATCTGCCGGCTCTTCAGAATCTTCAGGGTTGGGCAAGCGAACGAGCATGTAAGTGTCTTGGGTTTCGGTTCCAAAGTGAACCAGCACGGACGCTTCATCTTGGGTCAGATTATAGAGACCGGTTTCCGCAACGATATCTTCGTTTTCGCCAATTCGCATCGCAACTCGCTGAGTCTGCTTGTCGACTTGGCCTTGAATGGCCTGTGTTTCGTCGGTCTTTTGATTGTGGATCGTTCCCGACACGATGCCTTCTTTGTTGACGGCCAACTGGACGATTCGGTCCGGGTCGACATCATCGGCATCGGTCGTTAGTGCGAAGGTTCCCAGAGGAAGCCATTCGGATTCTTCAGCGGCTGCTTCGTTTTCAGGAGCTTCTACGGTCGCGAGGTCGGCTGCCGTTTGTGCGAACTCTTCGGCCGTCGCCACTTCTTCACCGCCGATGTAAACGCGATTGTCTTGGTAGGTCACGTTGCCTTCGCTGCTGTAATCGTAATAGACCGGTTGCTGGACCGATGCAGCCGGAGTGCTCCATGTGAACCAATTGGTGACCATGGGATAAGTCGGTGTGCTCCACCAGTACGTGTAGGGGTAGTACCGAAACGAATAGAAGTAGTGCCAACCGCAGAAGCGGAAGGGATGGCGTGCCCACCAACTGGGACCAAAGCCGCGATAGCGACAGTGGCGGCGAACTTGGTTTCCCCAGCGATGGAAATGGTCATAACGATGTGGCGGAATGGCTGGCCAATTGCTGACGTTGGTCAGTCGGTTTTGCCATCGATTGTTGATCTGGTTGACTCGATTGCGATCGAGGTTGGCCCAGCCCATTTTGTTGTTGATGATGTTGTTGTTGCCGATGTTCACGTCGCCAATGTTGATGTCAGGACGACGGTTGGGCGGCAGGCGATCACCGGGATTGGGGCGGTGGTCGAGACCGGGGCGGTTGCCCGTTCCGGGAGGTGTTCCGGCGCCGGGACGATCCGCGAAAGAGGGCCGATCGCCGCTGCCGGGTCGGTTTCCAATTCCAGGCCGATCCCCGTTTCCTGGTCGGTCGCCAGCGTCAGGACGGTTTCCGAGTCCTGGGCGGTTTTCGTTGCCTGGGCGGTCTCCGCTACCGGGGCGGCTGGGACGTTCACTTCCTCCTGGGCGCAGAGGTCCATCGAGCCCCAAAAAGTTCCCGATGTCTCCAGCGGATGGACGGCCGCTGGGGAGTTTTCCAAAGTCGGGCATGTCGGGCCGGTTTGATCCGCCGGGGCGACTAGGGCGGTCACCGCCAGGACGATTTCCGCCCGGCAGGCTGGGACGGCCCGTGTTCGGTCGATCTGTTCCTGGACGGTTGCCAGGCAGGGTGCTCGGTCGGCTGGGGCGGTCTGATAGGTTGCCTCCGGGGCGAGTGTTTCCGGGTCGGTTCGATCCTGGACGAGAGAGGTCGGGCCGCGATGTGTTGGGACGGGATATGTTGGGACGGGATATATCTGGGCGGGAGGGGCGCGTTCCGGTGCTGGGAATGCTTGGGCGGCTGGTGTTTGGCAATCCCAGGTTGGGGCGACTGCTGCTGGGACGACTGTTGAAATTGGGGGAGCTGATGTTTGGGCGGCTGAAGTTGTTGCCGCCCACGTGTGGCATGCTGGTTTGAGGTCGGCGGGTCGGCATGCGGTTGCCGCCTCCGAAGTTGCCGCCCATGTTTCCGCGGTTGAAGCTCGCACCGCCACCCATACTTGGCCGAGCGCCACCCATGCTGGGTCTCGCTCCACCGCCTCCAAACGAACGGCCGCCTCCGCCGCCTCCCCGGCCTCCAAATCCGCCCGCTTCCAAAGTTGGCAGCAAGATGATACTGATGGACATGGCGACACAGACCGACAACCATCGCAACGGCTGCATTGAATTGCTCGATAGATTCATTGGTTGGCTCCCGGTGGGGTCGGGGTGTTGGCGGAAGGTTCAATGCTTGGTGTGATGTCGGTGTCTGTTTGACGCTTGAGTGTGACGGCTTTGCCGTTGGGCAGAGGCCGTCCATCGACGACTCGCGAAATGATGCGAACGGTCATCGTGTCATGATCAATGGGACGAACGATGCACGTCGCGGTGGCTTGCCCGCCATCGATGAGCGTCTGGGTCATTTCCATCCGCCAGTGGTCTTCTTCTCCCGCCCAGTAGCCGTTGCCAAAACTGCCGTCGGCAAAGTAGGTCCACGATTTCACGCGGTTCGATTTTGGGTCATAACCAATCATTTCGTAGCCGATGGGATCGGCGTCAGATCCCATCTGAAACGTGCGAAGCAAGAATCGTTTGCCGGGCACGAACTTGATGTTGCTGTGCAGACCCTCGTCGCCCTCTTCCTTCCACGTCCCAACCAGCCACTCAAGCGACTCGATCGGGTTGGCTGGTTCGCTCAGTTCGGTTGAAGTTTCGATCACTGAGGTGATGACCCATTCGGCGGCGGGTCTCGAAAGAGTGATTTCGAACGAGGAAACTTCTTCGGGAGCTTGATCCGAAGACAGCGTGGTCGTGCCTCGCACCGTCGCCAAGTTGGATTCCTTCTGTTCAACCGAATCGATGGTCGCACTCAGTTTCAATGTCGGCTCGGCAGTGACGGCGGCGCGGATCAGGTCGATCATTTCCGTAGCGGATTGGGCCTCTCGTCCTGAGGATGTATCCTGGTAGCGAACGTCGGACGCCAAAAACTGACTCAACGACTCAAAATTTCGGTTGTTGAACGCATCGGTGTACTGTTTCAATCGTTCACGAACTGCGGGCGTCGACGTGGGGTCCGCCACGGTGGGTTGGTTGTCCTGAGCAACGAGACTGGGAGTCGCGGATCCGAAGATCACTGCAGTGAGGCATGCACCAAGCAGCAGTGTTGGGCCTGTGTTCATGTTTGAATGTTCCAGCCGGAAGATGAGGAAGAGAGGGCAGATCGAGTCCAGCGAAGTCGACGATTGTCCCCCATATCTTAGAGAGTCGAGAGATGAATTGCTTCTGTTGAAAACCAGATAATCCGCAGAACTTGGCCTTCCAGGGAGGATTTTGAAGTGTTCCTGCTCGCGGGCCAGGAAAGAGAAGGTTCGGGGGCGGGGACAACCGAAAAGGAGGGTGTGAATTGTTTGGATTCAGAAGTCAGTTTTCCCTTGATTTCGAGGCACCCCGATGGACCGAAGCCGATCTTCGCGGAACCTTCCCATCGGAACGATCTTTCTTTGTGCCTTCTTCATTTTGGTGGGTTCTGACGCCAAGGTCTCACATGCTCAGGTGGACAATTGTTCCTCCTTGTTTGCGTGTGATGCACCAGCGTGTGATTCGTTGTTGTGTGACGAGGCAGGGTGCTGCGGGGCTTGCGGGACAAACGCCTGCGCGGCAGATGAATGTTTCTGCAGGCAGATTCGCGACTGTTTCGCTGAGAGCGGGATCACGTTTTCAAACAATCTCACACAATACTATTTCGGGACGGTCAGCGGCGGGTTGGATGAGACGAGTCGCTATGGAGGCCACGGGGACTATGTGGCCAACATGGACCTTGGAAAACTCGGTGTCCACGAAGGGTTGTTTTTGAAGCTGCGGGCGGAGCACCGATTTGGCCAAAGCATTGGTGAGTCAGCGGGCGTGATTTTGCCACCGACCTTGGCCGCCGATCTGCCAGTTGCGGACAGCGAGAGTTTGTATTTGACCAACGTGCTGTTCACGCAGTTTTTGTCCGAACGTTTCGCGGTTTACGCCGGCAAACTGGACACGCTCGATGGTGACACCAATGCTTACGCGAGCGGTCGAGGCATCACCCAGTTTTCCAATGTGGCGTTCATCGCCAACCCCATCGTGTTGCGATCGGTTCCTTATGCGTCGCTAGGTTGCGGTTTCATTGTGATGGGTGACGAAGGTGAGCCGGCTTTTAACTTCTTGGTGATGAACCCAACCGACACCGCCGATTCCGACGGCTTTGATGAACTGTTCGCCGATGGAGTCGTCGTGTCGGCTGAAATGCGAGTGGCGACCGATTGGTTGGGGACGCCAGGGCATCAATTGGTAGGGGCTTCTTGGAGCAGTCGCGAGTATGTTTCGTTGGGACAGGATCCCCGGATCATCCTGCCCAATGTGCCGATCAATCGGGCGTCCGACTCATGGTCGGTGTACTGGAACACGGACCAAGCGTTGTGGGTGGACCCATGCGATTCATCACGGCATTGGGGCTACTTTGCCCGAGCCGGAATCGCCGACAGCGACACGAACCCGATCAGTTATCTGCTCAGTGCTGGTCTGGGCGGTGCAAGTCCGCTTCGCGATGGGGACACGTTTGGTGTGGGGTATTACTACAGCGGAACGAGCGACGAGATCGGGCCTTTGCTGGTCGGAGCCCTGGGGCCCATCGGCGACTCGCAGGGCGTGGAAGTCTTTTATCGCAGTCAGTTGACCGAATCGATTTCGGTGACACCTGACTTCCAGTGGATTGATCAAGCTCGCGAGCAAGTCGCGGATGCGTACCTGTTGGGACTTCGGATGAACATTGCGTTCTGAGAAGGCAGGATGTCAAACCCATCCGGTATGAAACGGTGCAGTTTCTGGTGACGCGGAGTGCCCTCCCCGAAAATTTCGCTGACCGCTCGCTTTCCGACCCTCACTCACTGCGTTTGGGAGGGTGAATTGATGTTTGCGATCGTAGGGCTTCGAAACTGCACAAATACTCTCAAGCGATGGGATTGAGAGGCGGCAAGTGTTCCTCGGGCGCGTGGTGCTTGGAACGCCGCTGGTGCAGGTGTAGCTGAAACGCTCGGGCAAGCGACTCGCCTTTCCAGGCTGAATCGGCTTGCGTTTTGTTCGATGGAGCGGAGTTTGTCGCGGCAGTGTGACTGTAGAGCAATCGCTGCAATTCCAGGACCGCTGAACTTAGCTCATTGGGGAGAGCTGCGAGCTCGGGTTGTGTGTTGAGCCACTGGTTCCAAGCGGTCTCAGCCGCGCGGGCATTGTTTGCATGGCACGCTCGCACGAGTTTCCGAGCCGCGACACGGTCAGGCGGATTGAGGCGAAGCTTCAGCGAACGCAACCAGGATGCGATTCGGTTGAATTGCGTCGCGACCAAGACGGCCAGTACGCCGATGGTCGAGATCGTCCATGCCAACGGTTGCCAGTTGGGATCTTCCACCGTTGCGAGTTGCGGCGGAGGTGCAGCAGCGACATCGAAGGTGGCCTCCGGCAAGGTTTGTGAGCCATAGGATTCGTCGTTCGGGTTCCACCATACATACCGGATCGCGGGCAAGGTGAGTGTTCCGGAACCTTTGAATTGATACGTCACCGTGTCGATTCGTTCGCCCAGAAATTCACCGCGTTCCGTTTTGTCGGTGACTTGCGGAGATTTGACGTAGACCTGGATGCCGTCGGGAACGTTCGTCGGCGGTGGGGCGAGAACCATCCCGGAGACTTGGTCGGCTTTTTGCGTGATGGTTCGGTGAATCACGTCACCTTGTTTGGCGTCACCCGGTGGTGGATCCCAGGTCTCTTGAACGTCGATTTGGTCAGCGGTGACCAGGAAAACGTTGGGATCGTAGTCCGGTGGTGGTTGGATCTCGACGGTCACTTCCGAGGTCTGCTGAGTGTGGTCGGTCGCTGGTCCGGTGAAACCGTCTCGGTTGGCGTAGCGGACTTCGAACGCGGGGATTTTGACTGTGCCAAAGGCTTGCGAATACAACGCGAATTCGTGAGTTTGAACGAACCAGGAATCGCCACCGACATCCTCGGAGGACACCACGGGCGAACCGACTTGAAGGATCACGGTTCGGGGGATCTGTGGCAGCGAAAACGAAGTCGCACCTACGAACGATCCTGGCGCACGGACTTTGACGTAGAACGGCAGACGTTGTCCCACCCAGGCCTTCGGAGTGGGGACATCGATCGTGACTGGTCGGGGTTCGTCCTCGGCGATGGCTGGGGAAACGGCCAGGCAGAGTGCCAACGCTAGGCAGGTAGCTGAGACGCGATGGAACTGTTTGAACATGTTTTTAGCGGAGCGGCGCGAGCCGCCCGGTGTGTTACCGGAGGGCTTGCGCCCTGCCGCTACCATTCGAATTGCCGTAGCCAGTTGGCGAGTTTGTGAGCGGCAGGGCGCTAGCCGCCGGTACACCGTGGGAAGCCGGCGGCTAGCGCCTTGCCGCTCACGCAAGTGACGCCGCCCAGCAAGAACACGAAGTGGTTTGGCACCAAAAGCATGTTGCGAAGGAGCGGTCATGGTTCTCCTCCTTCGCTGGTCTTCGCTTCGAGGGGTTGGTCTTGGGATTCCTGGTCTCGATTGGCCATTTGGTAGCGGAACTTCGATTTCAAGAAATCAGCGGGCTTGGTTTGCACCTGCCGCAGCCACACCGCTTGCACAGAGGCGTCGTTCACGGCTTGTTCTGCGGTGATCTCGGTGTCTTGTCCTTCGTCCTTCTGCTTGTCTTTGTCGAACACGATCTCGTCGGCACCGAGACGTTGGTCTCCGGCGTCGCCGCCTTTGGACTCGGTCGCTTTTTTTCGTGCCTTTGCGAGGTCCAGGTTCTGCTGGGCTTCCGTCCAATCCGTGCGTTGCGTCAACGCGTCTTCATAGCTGGCAATTGCTTGGTCGTATTTTCCCAGCATCAACCAGCAGTTGCCCAGGTTGAATTTTGCCTCGGGGCCGGACGCTCGTGAAAAGGATTGTGCGGCGGACTTGAATTCACCGGCGCGGTACCAAGCGACGCCCTGCCACATCGGATCATCAAATGCGTTGGCCGCATCGGTGTATTGTTTCTGCTTCATTTGTCGCTGGCCAAGTTGGTCGGGAGTCCACCACCAAGTCGACCAACCGATCACGCCGAGAATGAGCCAAGTTTTCATTGGGAGGCATCCTCGTTGGAGGTGCGTTCGCGGCGAAAAGACAATGCCACCATGGCCGCGAGCAACGGTGAGAGCCAATAACCCGATTCTTGCCAGCGATCGCTCTGTCCCGCGATGCCCGATGTTGAACGTCGTTCTGCGAACCGGATGATTGACTGGATGTCTTGATCATCGACGGTCAGTGGAACCCGAGTGCCGCCGAGCGTTTTCGCGATGGCCTGAAGCGATGCGGTCTCTTGAGAATCCTCCGGCAGCAGACTCAAAATTTCGATGGGTGGTGAGCCGATCGCTTGATGAGCCGCGGCGACTCGTTTGGGATCGACGCTGGCTTGGTTCGCGATGATCAACAACGTCGCACCGCCTTCTTCGCGATTGATCAAACGACCCGCTTCGGTGATCGCTTGGTCAAGTGAATCGCCCGCGACGGGCATGATGGCGGGGCTGATTTCGGCGGCCATGTCGGCGACGACCGCGGTGTCTTCGGTGGGCGGCAACACGGTGTGAGCGGATCCGGAGTAAGCAATCAAACCCAATGGGTCGCCTTGGCGTGCCTCGGCCAGATCGGCGATTTTGAGAGTGGCTCGTTCCAGCGGCGTGGTCGTGAGTGCGGCCGATGCCATGGTCTCGTCCGCTTTCATCAAAATGATCAAGGGTTGAGCGTCCTGGGCAAACGGATTGTCTTCCACTTGCCAAGTGGGACCCGCGATCGCGATGACACAGACGATCCATCCCGCCAGCAACCAAGTGACCGATGGAAGGTTCTGCCACCAGTGTTTCGAAGACGGTCCGCTTCGGTGGGCCAAAGCGTCGAGCAAACCCAAATCGATTTGGGGTCGCCAACCTCGAAGTGGATCGTGGTTGCGATGCCAAACCCATGCCAAGCCGACTGCGACTGGAATCAGCAGCACCCAAGCCGGGCGAATGAAGTGCAACGCGTTCCATGCATCGATCATGCCGCCACCTCCATCTCGCCGGTGATCGGATTGACGTGGATCCTTCGGTCTTGTTCAGCGGGAGTTGTGTGACGTCGGCCTCGCCAGGTTGCGATGGCTTTTTCAAACATGGACAGCAGCAATGCGATCAGAAGCGGCCAATAGTAGATATCGGTGCGTGGGCGGTGGCTGACGGTTTGGATGGTCTGTGTTTCAATCTTGTCGAGCTCGTCATAAATCCCCGCCAAGTGCTCTCGGTCCGCGGCGAAAAAGTACTTGCCGCCGGTTTCCGAAGCGACGTCTTTGAGGCTTTGTTCGTCCAGCTTGTCTTCGCCGACGGTGGTTGGGTCGCCAATGGCAACGGTGTAGATCTTGATGTCTCGCTGAGTTGCGACACGAGCGGCTTCGACCGGAGGGACTTTGCTTTTGGTGTCGTTGCCGTCGGTCAATGCGATGATCGTTTTGGCTCGTTCGGCGTCTTCGTCGAACAAGTTGACGCCCAATCCGATTGCATCACCAAACGCGGTTCGTGGTCCAGCCATGCCGACTTCGCATTCGTCGAGAAGCTCCTGCGATAGCTGCAGGTCGGTTGTGAACGGAGCCTGCAGGTAAGCGGCATCGCCGAAGACGACCAAGCCGACTCGATCGCCTTTGCGTTTCGCTAGGAAGCCGTCGAGGACTTCCTTGACCGCATCCATTCGCGAAACCTTTTTGCCAGCATCATTCTGGAAGTCTTCTTGTGCCATCGAGCCCGATAAATCAACGAGTAGCAACAGGTCACGTGTTGGGATCTCTTTTGTGATAGGAGGTTCCAGCCATTGAGGTCTCGCAACGGCAGTCAACACGCATGCCCAAATGGCAACCGCCAACGCACGTCGAGGCCACGTTTGCGGTTGGGTGCTGTTGGAATGCTTGCCACCCAAGACTTGTTGCAAGCGATCGCCGAAGGGAACTTGGACGGAGACTTGGTGGCGTTGCTTGGGCGGCAAGAACAGTCGCACCAACCAAGGCAGCGGCAGAAGGAAGAAGCACCAAGCGTAGGCAAACGTCAACATGATCGTTCCTCACGTGTGGTGTTGGAATCGGCCGAATTTGGCGAAGTGGATGGATGCTGAGTGATCCAAGTGGCGGCAAATGCTCTTAGCTCATCCAGTGATTCGGTCTCGGTGTCGCGATAGGCTGCAGTTGCCAATTGTTCGTGAACGGTTGGAGAAAGCGATTCAGCGGACTCGGTTGGAATTTGTTCCGACAACCATTCTGGCCAGCGGTCGCCTGTCATCGCAGCTAGCTTCGATCGCGAGGTGGTTGCCAGGGCAGTGCGGCGGAGCAGTTCCGAGATCGCACCGGCCGTGTTTGCGGATTCCAGTTCGCGGATCGCTTCGCGGCGGTAGGCGTTCACTTTCCAATTTTGCCAGTTTTTCCATGCCAACCAAACGCCCGCTGTCAACAGAATGGCAGACAGCACGTACCATCCCGGCGCGAGTGGCCACCAGGGAACCGGTGTGGGCACCACGATGTCGTTCAGCCGATCGAGGCTGGTTGGGTCGGTGCTTTGCATCACGCGGTGTTCCCAAAGAGAACCCGGATTTGCTCCGCGACAGGTGTGGCCGTGGAAAGCGGCATCAATGGAATTTGCAGGGAACGAAAGACACTTCGCCAGTGCGAGAGGACTTGCCCGAACGCTGCCTGGAAATCTTCAGGGAAGGAGCTGTGGTCCGGAATCTCCCAGGTTCGTCCGCCATGGCTGCCCAGCATGCCAGGGGCACCGGTCAATCGAATGCCAAGCGGGTCGTAGACCGCCGTGACAAGCACGTCGTTGTGAGCGGCGATCCGAGTCACGAGGCGACTGGTTTCTTCGTCGGCTCCATCGAGGTCGCTGATCAAGATCACCAAGTGATCATGACGAGCGATTCGGGATGCGTTTTCGAGAACTTGATTCAAAGTGATCGGTGATGCGGCGGATGGTGTCGTCGGCGTGGGCGATGGTGCAGCCAGTTTTTGATTCAGCCGAACGATTTGATGCAGCAGGTTCAGGACTCGAGTCTGGCTGCGGTGCGGGCGGACTTCCGCGATTTCGGTTTCATTGAAGACCAATCCGCCGACGCGGTCGCCGCTGGCAAGTGAGCGCCAAGCACCCATCGCGGCCAATTCGGCGGCCGCAACGGATTTCATTGCTCGTTGGCTTCCAAAGAACATTGGTGTGCGTTGATCGATCAGCATCAATACCGGTCGTTCGCGTTCCTCGCTGTAAACTCGGATGTGGGGCGCTCGCAGACGTGCGGTTGCCTTCCAGTCCATCTGGCGAATGTCATCGCCCTGTCGGTATTGACGAAGTTCTTCAAACGACAGCCCACGGCCGCGAAGCCGCGACGCGTGGCGTCCGGCTAGCAGCGATCCGACTGGTTGACGAGGCAGAAGCGAGAACCCGCGCGCATCCGCCTTGCATTGCAGCAGATCTTGAAACGTGACGGTGACTCGGGCGGACATGGGAAACCTACGTTCAAAGCGGGCAATCGAAAGCAAACTCGATCAGACAGGGACCACGTGCTTCAGCAACGCGTCGATCACTTGCGTGCGAGTCACACCGGCGGCTTCCGCCTCGTAGGTCAAGTGAACTCGGTGAGCCAAACAAGCCGGTGCCATCGCACGAATGTTGTCGGGTGAAACGAAGTCTTGGCCGGCCAACCAAGCATGGGCCCGTGCCGCCGCGTCGAGTGCCAGTGTTCCACGAGGGCTGGCACCAAGCCGAATCCATTTTGGCAGGTCCCCTTCGTAGCGATCCGGGTGCCGTGTCGCCATGACCAAATCGACGATGTACTTTTCCGCGGAGTCAGCGACATGAATCGCACCGACTTCTTTCTGTGCGTCGAAGATCAACTGCTGCGAGACCGCCTCGTTCGCCGCAGAGGTCGCGCCGGTCTTTTCGCCTCGAACCAATTTCAGGATCGATGTTTCGTCTGCGTCTTCGGGATAATCCACTCGCACGTAGAGCATGAAACGATCCATCTGCGCCTCGGGCAGTGGGTAAGTTCCTTCTTGCTCAATTGGGTTTTGGGTGGCCAGCACCATGAACAGTTCTGGCAGTTTGTGTGTTTGCGATGCGACCGTGACCTGCCGTTCTTCCATCGCCTCCAAGAGAGCCGATTGGACCTTGGCGGGAGCTCGGTTGATCTCATCGGCCAAGATCAAGTTGCCGAAAATCGGGCCTTCTTGAAATTCAAAGGTACCGTTTTGTTCGCGATAAATTTCTGATCCCGTGACATCCGATGGCAACAAATCGGGTGTGAACTGGATGCGTCCGAATTGGCTGTCGACCAGATTCGACAGCGTTTTAACCGAGCGGGTTTTCGCGGTCCCGGGCAGGCCTTCCATGAGGACATGACCTTTGGCCAGCAAGGCGACCAAGATTCGTTCCACCACAGATTGCTGGCCAATGACGGCCGCATTCATCGCGTCGGAGATTTGCTGGATGGTTTCCCGCGGCGTCATGCAATTGTTCCAGTGGAGAAGAAAGATTGTTTGTAGTGGCCGGGTTTGCACATCGCAACACGGCGGTGTGGACCCCATGAAAAACGGCCTCGCCCAAAGAGTGGGGTGAGGCCGTTGATGCAGAGTTTCGTGGCTCGGCGGATAGGTTTTGGCCGAGCGTGGCAAACAAAAGCCGACCTAATTCCGTGGCGGCGATACTTGTTCGAGTTTCTTGATCCACTCTTGGGCTTTCAACGTTTGATAGTTGATGCCAGCCGCGTTCAGGCTGGATCCCGATTGCCTTGGGTATTTCGGAATGGTTGCCATGAACTGTTGAATGTAGTTCTGCACGGGGACGAAGGTCCACATGTTGTCGGCGTACCAGCGGAAGTAACCCAGCGTGCCTTCTTTCCACATTTTTTCATAAGGGTCGGCGCGAAGGTTGATGATCAACGGCCAGCCCGGAATTTCTCGTGTGCCGGTGGCGATGTTGCCGTCGACGGTCGCGAAGTGGATCTTCCAGTTCTGGACGCGAACCGCGTTCAGGTCGCCGCCTTGTCCGAAGTAGTAGATCTCTTTGCGGGGACCTTCTTTGGCGTCACCCTTGAAATAGGGCAAGAAGTTGTAGCCATCCGGGTGAACTTTGAATTCTTTTCCGTTGGCGTTGTAACCCTTTTTCATCTTTTCGACCAAGTCGGGCTCGCCCGCCGCGGCTGCGAAAGTGGGCATCCAATCTTCTTGCGAAATGATGTCGTTGTAGACCGTTCCGGGCTCGATCACGCCGGGCCATTTAACCAACAATGGAACACGGAAACCGCCTTCCCAAGTCGTGCCCTTTTCACCATGGAATGGGGTGATGCCTCCATCGGGCCAACTGAACGTTTCAGCGCCGTTGTCAGTGCTGTAGACCACGATCGTGTTGTCTTCGATGCCCAGATCTTTGATCTTCTGAAGCACTTTGCCGACATAGTCGTCGTGCTCGACCATTCCGTCGGGATACAGCCCGATGCCTGTTCGGCCTTGCGATTCTTTTTTCAGGTGAGTCCACACGTGCATGCGTGTCGAGTTGTACCAAAGAAACGCTGGCTTCTCTGATTTGGTGGCTCGTTCGAGGAAGTCCATGGCTTTGGTGTGAACTTCTTCGTCGATCGTTTCCATGCGTTTCTTGGTCAGTGGTCCCGTGTCTTCCAAGCGTCCGTCGGCGAACGAGTGAATGACCCCGCGAGGTCCATACTTCTTTCGGAATTCGGGATCTTTCGGGTAATAGTAGGTCTCCGGTTCTTCTTCTGCGTTGAGGTGATAGAGGTTTCCGAAGAACTCATCGAAACCGTGGTTGGTGGGCAAGTGTTTGTCTCGGTCGCCCAGGTGGTTCTTACCGAATTGGCCGGTCGTGTAGCCTTGTTCTTTCAACACGTCGGCGATGGTTGGTGTCCAGTCGGGGATTCCGTGTTCGCTACCTGGCATGCCGATGGTCAGCAATCCGGTGCGGAATGGATGCTGGCCGAGGATGAACGAGGCTCGTCCAGCGGTGCAGCTTTGCTGAGCGTAAGCATCGGTGAACATCGCGCCTTCTTTCGCAAGGCTGTCGATGCTAGGCGTTCGATAACCCATCACTCCGTGGTTGTAGGCACTGATGTTGTGGACACCAATGTCGTCGCCCCAGATGACAACGATATTGGGTTTTTCCTGAGCTTGGAGTGACAAGGCGGGGAGAGCCGCCGCCACCAGGAAGAGGAGTCTTGAGAAGAAGGGCATCGAGGGGCTCCGAAGATGTTGGAATGGAAGAGACGAGAGGCCGAGGATTTCGCATTGTTGGGGCCAGGCAATCCGTAGGCAACCTAATCGAGGGGATTTCACGAACTCTTTTTTTCTTTCTCTGCAGAACAAGAACGGCGGTGATTCGGCACCGATTCCACGTTCACCCCTCACGAGAAACTTCAGAGGCGAGTTGATCGGCCCAGCGACGATGGTGTTAAAAACGCGTGCAGGAGCGTATAAATCGGGGTGAGTCTGCCCGCGGATCATCTTGAGAGGATCGGTTTTCGGGACGATCATGCTCCTCGAGTCAGTCTGCAACGGATTCCCGACGTGCCTCGTGGATGAGAGTCACCTAGCAACACCAGTGAGTGAAAAAAACGATGGGACAATTCCAAGGGTTGTGGCGAGACACGAAAATCGTGTGGATCGTGTTCGTCTCAATCATCTTTGCATTCTCGATTTTTGTGTCCTGGTATTACCTGCTGTTGTTGCCATGTTTGCCGGTTTCGTTCGTGTACTTCGCATTCATTCGCTACGACGACGAGGGCAACGAGAAAGGTGATTTCACCTAAGCGAAGCAGCAGGCTTGTTGTTGCTTGGGATCTTACGTCTTGCTGATCACCATGGGCCATCGAGCTGAAACGGTCACGCGGGCGCTGGGGGGGCGTATCGCAAACGCAGGATGGGGTGTCCGGATGGTGGGTGCGGTTTCTGTTCCAATGAAACGAATCCGTAGCGTTGGTAGAAACCGCGACCGATGGAATTGTCGACGAAGACTTCCAGTTCCAGGTTGCCGCGAAGCGAAACGGCATGATCCATGAGTTGCCTACCGATGCCGCGTTTCTGATGCGTCGGGGCAACAAAGATGCCGCCGACTTCATTGCCCAGCAGAGCCAAAAATCCAACGACCGTTCCGTCCACTTCGTAGACCCAAGTTTCTGCGTTGGGAAGGTAGATCGTCGCAATGTTTTCGCGTTCTTGCGAAAGAAACTCGGGACTGAGAAACGGATGAGCTACTTCGGAGGCTGACATCCAAACGTCGAGTAATTCGTCCAGGTCCGTGGGTTCGTAGCTGCGTATCACTGGATTCATTCCGTGGAAGGTTGCAAGCGTCGTGGCACCCAAGACCGGCTTCGATGCGATACGGCGAAAGTGACAAAGGCCGAACCTCGAAGGTTCGGCCTTGGTTTTAATTTCTGCCGATGCAGCCAACATTAACGCTCGGGGCGATTGCTTGCTTGGCGAAGTTCTACCAGCCGGTGCTTTGCCAGAATGTCATCCATGACGTCCAGTTCCGTGTAGTACATGGCACTGGGGTCAATGCCTCGGTCATCCAGCCATTTCAAATGCTGGTGCATTTCGGGCTGGCGAGCGTACGCGGGAAGGACGACCAGCCAAATGATTGACAGCAGTGCAATCGATCCAGCCAGCCCGCCGATCCGGTAACAACGTTGACGAGCAATCATGGTGACACCGTGTCAGCGAAGACGACTTTGAACATCAAGTAAGCCATCACCAACGTCATAATCAAGTTGAGTGACTGACCGCACACGTACAGGACAAGCGGCTTGCCGCCTTTGAGTTGTGGCAGCAATTGGCGGAAGTTGGTTTCCAATCCGATGCTGACAAACGCCAAGCAGAAGAACCATCCGCGAAGCGTTTTGGTGGAGCCACCAATCATCGCGTTGATGAGTTCGGGACCGTTGGTCATGTAGGAATACAGGACCGAGAACAGGATCGACATCGAGACAAAACCGAGCACGAACTTCGGAAAGCGGTACCAGATTTCGGAAATCCCAACCTTCGGACCTGCGGGATCGCGTTCCACAAACGTGACCCAGTAGATCGCCACGCAGAACGCGGTCACACCGATCAAGATGTTCTGGATCATCTTCACCGTGGCCGCGACTTCGAGTGCTTCGTCACCCAGCACGGCACCGGCAGCGGCCACGGCGCCGGTGGAGTCGATTGTGCCGCCCAGCCAGGCACCGCCGAGAATGGGATCCATTCCCACGGCCGTGATCACGGCGGGCATGACCGCCATCATGATCACGGTGAATCCCAGCGACAATCCGATCGAAAGAGACAGCTCTTCTTTCTTCGCTTTGCAAGCAGCAGCGGTCGCAATCGCGGCGGATACACCGCACACCGACATATCGGCGGAGATCACCATGTTGAGCGATTTGGATTTGATTTTCAAAACCTTTTGCCCGAACCAATATGTCGTGATCAAGACGAAAGGCGTGACCAACCAAGCGACGAACACGCCCGGCAATCCCAGTGCGAGCAAGCGACTCATCAAGACTTCTGCACCGAGTAATACCAAACCGGTCTTGATGAAGAACTCGGTCGAGATCGCTGGTCGTAGGAAGTCAGGTGTACCGATCGTGTTGCTGATGATCAGTCCAACCAAGAGCGCCCACAGGGCATATTCCAAGTTGTAGGCTTTGACGACCGATTGCCCGGACATCCAGTACGCCAGCGTTGCCAGCAGGAACACGATCGGGAAAGCGGTCAAGAACGCCGACGCGGATTTACCTCGCATTTGGTTGGCGAAAGCGAACAGGGCTGAGATGACCAAGAAGACACCGAGGATGCCTTGCCAAGTCGATGAGATCGCGTCGAGCGGGTTGTCGGTCCACTTGCCAGGTTTCGCGAGGAAGGGCTTCAGTGGGCTGGTGACGCTCACCGATTCACCTGCCGCGACGCTCTCGCTCAGTCCTTCGGGTTGGCCAATCCAAACGGCCGCGAAAGAGAGGATTAGCAAGAGGACGGCACACCAAATTGCCCACCAGTCTTCGTTGGTCGTCATGTCTTTCCAAAGACTTGGCCGTGGTGGGAGGGCGATGGCCGAGTCATCGGCGGCGGATTCCGTGTCGATGTTCTCGGAAGAAGGGGAGTTGGTGCTCATTGGTGGGATAGGTGGGTAGGAGTTGGGGGAGGGGAAACGAGAAGAAGAGCGACCAGCGTCGCGAATTTTTGGTCAGAGACCGGAACTGGAAAGCGAGTCGCTGGTGCGGCGTTCCACCGCTTTGTTCATGCTGGTTCGCACCAGTTGCAGCAATCGGATCAATTCCTTTTGTTCGCGACGTTTCAGTTCGCTCATGACTTCGTGTTCGAGTTCACGAAGGTGTTCAACAATTGGCGTGACCAGTTTGCGGCCTTCCTTGGTGATCGCGACATGGACGGTGCGGCGATCGGTTTCAGATCGTTCTCGCGTGACGAGATTGCGTTTCAGTAATCGGTCAACCAACGCCGTGACGGCCGGAACCACTTGAACCAGACGATCGCCAATCACACTGCAGGTCAGCGGTCGATCTTCAATGTCCAAGATCCGAAGCAGGTTGTACTGCGAGAAGGTCATGTCGTGTTGGCGAAAGAAGCGTGCCAAGTGGTTGTCGAGTTGGTCGCCGGTGCGCACC
>NZ_JBICHO010000122.1:0-8297 GCF_043100905.1 Rhodopirellula sp. JB055
ACGCTCTTCCGATCTGTTGCAGTACCAGTTGCCATGACCGTCATTAATTACCATAACCGCATCACCGCTATTGGCATCAAAGGCAAAGTTTAAAGGGCCGAGCACGCGGTGGGTCGTGAGTTGATCGACCCGGTCGGTCCATTCGTCCGAGGCGACGTATCCTGTGCGTGTGCTTTCGCGAGCCAACGTGGATGCCCAGCGGTGGCCATCTGCAAATGGACAGGTTCCACAGGCACCGCATTCGGCCTCGTTTGTTGCTGCATCCGAACCCAGGACCACAAGCTTGTGCGGTTGAAGCAGTTGTCGCAGACTGGATTTGAGTTCGCTGATGCCCTCACCCGTACGAGCCGAGACGCCAACCACGGGGCAGCCCAGCTTTTGAGAGAGGATTTCAAGGTCGACATCGACACCGCTCTTTCGAGCCAGTTCGATCATGTTGACCGCGACCAGCGTCGGGCGTCCGCACTGGATGGCCTCGCGGGCAACGGCGAGGCTGCGTTGAAGGTTGGTCGCGTCGACGATGACCAGCACGCCTTCGGGGGGATTCTCCGATTCGCCAGTGATGAAAGCTCGAGCGATTTGTTCTTCCGGAGAAGAAGCCGTCAGCGAGTAGAGGCCCGGTAGATCAACGAGCGTGCATGATTGGCCCTCTTCCAAATCCACGGTGCCGGTTCGTCGGTCCACGGTGGTGCCAGCGAAGTTCGATGTCTTCGCAAGCAGGTTGGTCAGGCGGTTGAACAGAGATGTCTTGCCAACGTTGGGGTTGCCAACCATGGCAACCACGCGAGCTTGGCAAAGTTGCTTGGGGGATGAATCTTCCGGGGAGTTGCTGCACGCAACCGGCAACGCATTCATCCGTCGGTGGCCCGCACGAAGATCTGCTGGGCAATTTCTCCCGCCACAGCAATTCGGCTCCCAGCCGCTTTCAAAATCAATGGGTTGCCACGACGGGATAGCTGTACCTGCTGCCCTTCGAACAAACCGAGCGCTTTCAAACGCGAGGCACAGCTTTCAGGGAGATCCAGTCGGATGATTTCAGCACAGTTGGATCCACAGCGATCCAGGGCGAGTTCGGCTATCAAGGCTTCACCTGTAAATGAGAACGATTCTCGATTGCGTTCACTTTAGATCTTCGAGACGAGGATGGGTAGTGGGATGGTCCTTCGAATGCCAGATATTTTGGACTGGCTTTGGCTTGATGACCCCCCCCGACGGGTTCGTGGCGAGGTGATCGCTGCCCGTGTTGCTCGGGGAAGACGCGTTTTTGGTGTAGAATTCCCGAGCAGGCTGAAAAGGCTCAAACGGCCGATTGGCTTGTGTTTTGCGGGTTTGTGGTGAGAGAGTTGGGGAAAACGCTGTGAGGAGGCAGAGCGTACCGAGGGACGGGGCTCTCTCGGTTCGCCCGTTTCGGAACGCGTGAGTGCTTCTCTGGCAGAGCTCGGGGGCTCGTTTGAGCAATCCGAGATTGTTGGTAGTGGTTGGTCAAAGTGAAAAGTGAGGTTTGATCCATGTGGACGAGGCGCCGAGTCCTTGGTTTTGACGCCTGTTCAGGACTCGTTCCCTCGTCCACTGCCCTAAAATAAGTCGTGACAGATCATTAGGCAGGGCGAATGGAGCGGCGAGTTTTGAGCGTTTCGTTAGCGGAAGTCAATTGGATACGCTTACGTCGCTGCTCGCTTCTTTCGCCTTGATCAGGCGTTCGGTTATTCGATCTTTTCTCTTCCTTGCGAGCTCTTCTCTTCAGCCGGGTTCATGAATATGTCGCACACGACGGTTTCGAGTTTAGACGAGGTTCACATCCTGCTTGTCGAGGACAACGAAATCGATGTGATGGCGTTTGAACGCGGTATCAAAAAGAATGAAGTCCTCAATCCACTGACCGTTGCCGAGAACGGGCAAGTCGCCTTGGATATCTTGCGAGGCGAGCATCCAACCAAGACGGTTGGCCCTCATCGGATCGTCTTTTTGGATCTCAACATGCCAATCATGACTGGCGTGGAGTTTCTCGAAGAGATTCGGCGGGACCCAGAACTCAACTCAACGGTTGTGTTTGTATTGACCACTTCCGATCACGAGGTGGACTTGGTCGCCGCGTACAAGAAAAACGTCGCGGGCTACATCTTGAAATCACGTGTCGGCGAAGCTTGCCGGAACCTGCACGATTTGATGCGATCATACTGGCGAATCGTCGTGATTCCTTGATGCAGTTGTTCGGTGGAGCGACAGCCTGCATCTCGCGCCACCAAAGCGTTGGTGGTTTGAGGTTGTCGCTTTTGTTCGCGATGTCGAGCGGTCCGTTCAGTCCAACCAATCAAGTTGGGCTTCGTCGATGACAAGCGAGTTGGAGACGTTGTTTCCGAAGTCGTCGAAGCGATCGAGTTGCCACACAACTTTCTTGGTCGAAGGGTCAATTTCAATCAGAATGGGTTGGCCGGGGCCAGCGTGGCAGTTGCCGATCACGTAGTGCCCATTGGCTTGAATTTGCAGCGTGGTGACCCAAGCCAAGCGGATTCCAGGAAGATCGTTTTGGTGGATTTCCCAAGCGATTTTCTTGTCCGGCGTGACTTCAATGACGCTGTGTCCGTTCCCTGTCGCGATCAGAGTGTTGCCATTTTTCATTCTCAGGGCGGCAAACAGGCGGTTTCCAAATGCTTCTGGGCCGTGCCCGCGAGCAGCTTTTTTGCCGAACATTGGCACCTCGTATTCCCAGACGACGTCGCCATCGCGGTTGTATTCGCGAGCCTTGCCGTCGGCTTCGTGGGCGACCAAGTAGTTGCCTGAGTCGAGACGCCGAACCAAACGGGTGTCGGTGTGTGCGTTGGGGTTTTCGACCTTCAGGGCGATTTGGTGAACGATCTCACCGTCGCGGTTGACCTCAATCAGTCGCTGCGCCCCAGATTCGGCAATCATCAGGTGGCCGTTGGGAAGTGGTTCAAAAGCGTGGACTTCGATCCGCTTGCCTTCGTTGCCGCCCTGTTTCCCGCAATCGTAGCTCCACACGACTTCTTTCGTGCTCGGATTGATTTCAACCACGGTTGTCGGGCCTTGGCGAGTCAGAATGTGGCCGTTGGGCAGCAGGTGCAGATCGTGAATGCCGCCCCAATCCATCTGCCATCCGATCGAGCCATCGGGTTCGACGACGACCAGGCCTTTCTTGCCGTGAAGCAACACGCGGTGTTGAGCGGTCGTTTCATCGGCCGACACCGGGCTGATTTGTATCGCAAAACCAATCAGCGTTGCGGCGATGACCGGCAAAGCAGCGCGCCGGGTGGTTCGTAATCGGAATGACGCGGTTGACGCGCGGGATGAGCCGATCCCAGCTTGGAGTCTCTGAATCATGGGGGCTTGCTTCTGGGGGGAGGGAGTTTGGGAAGGGATCTTAGCGATCGCGTCCGATGATAGACGAAACTGCCGCCGAAGAGGCCCTGCTGGAACGGATTCACGCAATCATTGGTTTGCGGCGCTGCAAGAATATTGCGTGGCAAGAAAACTGAGTGTTTGGCGGGTTTCGTTGCGGGACGGACGTGTTCTGCGGGGGATCAGACAGGTATTACTGTCGCTGAGGCCCACTTTTGTGCAGCGATTCGGTCGGTCCTGCCGATCTTTGCCCGAACAGCCCGTCGCGTTGCGGCCTGTTGATTGAATCTGATCCCTCGCTCACACGTTTTGAAGTTGCGCTTTTGCGTGAGGCATTGGTTTTTTCAGAACCCGACGCATCAGCGAGGCGAAGTCAACGTCGTTTTTCCCTCGCTGACGCGTCGGGTTATGAAAAAGCTGACGCTTCGGGTTTTGAGAAAATCGCAATTTCGAAACTCACGCGACGGGGGGAACTCGAGCGAATCAACAGGCCAATTGGGTTGGGTGCGGTCTTCTCCACACGGACAACTGCACAGAAACCGGGGCAGCACAGCAGAAACCAAGGGGTCGCCCTAGCAGCTTTCCCCGCAATCCGATATGCTTCCCCGCTTCGTTTTTCGAAAATCACCATCCAACCAGTGTTGATGCCCTCATGGGAACCAAAATCAAAACTCATAAAGGGACCAAGAAACGGTTCCGTTTGTCGGCCAAAGGCAAGGCGATGCACCGTCAAAGCGGTACCAGCCACTTGGCCAAGGGTTTGAGCAAAAAACGTCGTCGTAACCTGCGTGGCACCACCGCAGTTGCTGAGTGCATGGAACCAACCATTCACGCAGCTCTCAACGGCCACAGCTACTGATTCGACCTGACTTACACTTCTTTTCCACCACGGAATCCAACGGCCACCTGGTTGGGCGGAACTTCGGAGATAGAACGGTCGCGTTGACCTTTTCTTTCTGCCGGGGCCTGAATCAGGACGACCCGAAAGATCACCACAGCATTTAGGAATTCCATTCGATGCGTACGACCAAAGGTGCCGCTCGCCGGCAATCCAAGAAGCGTCTTTTCAAACGAGCCAAAGGTTTTCGCGGTGGCCGCGGGAATCTGACGCGTACCGTCAAAGAAACCCTGCTCCGTTCGGGCGCATTCGCATTCCGCGACCGTCGCGTCCGCAAGCGTGAATTCCGCAAGCTGTGGATCATTCGGATCAACGCCGCCGTCAAGCAACACGGGTTGCGCTACAGTGAGTTCATCCACGGTTTGAACAAAGCCGGGATTCAACTCGATCGCAAATCGTTGTCGGAAATGGCGATTCATGACGCCGCCGGCTTCAAGCAGGTTTGCGACAAGGTCAAAGAGACTCTGGCAGCTTAAGTCGCCATCATGTCACTCGATCAATTCCTCTCCCGACTGGATCAGCTCCAGTCGGACGCTGAGTCCGCGTTCACTTCTGCTTCCGATGCGGCAGCGCTCGAGGAAGCTCGCGTGACGTTTTTGGGTGCCAAGAAAGGGCAACTCAAAGACATTCAGAAAATGCTCGGCGGAATCGAGAAGGCTGACAAGCCTTCCGCCGGTGCCAAGCTGAACGCGGTCAAGTCGGCGATCAACTCTGCGTTCGAAGACGCCCAGCAAAACCTGGCTGGTGGAGACGATTCGGGCGCCGATCCGACTTTCGATCCAACTCTGCCTGGGACTCGCCCATCGCTCGGGCACATTCACCCGATCACTCAAACGATCAGTCATCTGACTGAGATCATGGGGCGGATGGGGTTTGAGGTCGCCGAAGGTCCTGAGGTCGAAGACCCCTGGCACAACTTCGTCGCGCTAAACATTCCCGAAGACCACCCCGCGCGTGATCCGCTGGACAACTTTTACTTGGCGACTGCGAAGGATCCCTCGGGCAAAAGCTCGGTGAGTGCTGGTGATGAAGGTTCGCAGTTGCTGCGAAGTCAGACCAGCACCGTTCAAATTCGCGTGATGAAAGAGGTTCAGCCGCCGATCCGAATCATTTCTCTCGGTCGTGTTTATCGTCCCGATGCACCGGACGCGACGCACTTCCCGATGTTCCACCAGATGGAAGGGTTGCTCGTCGACACCAACGTGACGATGGCCAACTTGAAAACCGTCCTGCGAGTTTTCGCGAACAACTACCTCGGCGAAGACGTTGAAATTCGCTTCCGTCCTTCGTTCTTCCCGTTCACCGAGCCCAGTGTCGAAGTCGACTTTCTGTGGAACGGAACGTGGATTGAATTTGGTGGCGCCGGGATGATCGATCCCAACGTGTTCGCTGCTGTTGGCTACGACCCTGAAAAGGTCAGCGGATTCGCATTTGGTCTCGGCGTCGAACGCCTGTGCATGCGTCGTCATGGCATCACCGACATTCGCGATTTGTACAGCGGCGACTTGCGGTTCTTGAAACAATTTTGAGTCATCGGAACGTGGGTGATGCAAGCGAAACTTAGCTGGGGTTCGCTGGCTTTTGCTCGCGGTCCGGATTCTGGTGAATCCGGCTACAGTTGCCCGGATTCTGGTGAGTCCGGCTACCAGTTTTCGCACCTGTGAAAGCATGGTCGATGCCACGTTCTGCAATGCCTCGCAAAATATTCCCTTCCGACTTTATCTTCTGCCCACTTCGCTCTCATGCTTGTTTCTTGGAAATGGTTGTCGCGATACGTTGACCTGACGCTGCCACATGACGAGTTGGTCGATCGACTCAGTCTGTCTGGGTTGAATCACGAAGGCAGTGAAACAGTCGACGGCGACGTCGTGATCGACTTGGAGGTCACCAGCAATCGCGGTGATTGCCTGGGGCACATCGGCGTCGCTCGAGAAATCGCGGCTTTGACCGAGCAAAAGCTGAAGATTCCAGCGATCGAGTTTCAGGAGTCCGGGGCGGCGATCGACGAATCGCTTGCGGTCGAGAACGAGATGCCCGAGGCCTGCCCCCGCTACACCGCTCGAGTGATTCGCGGCGTGAAGGTTGGCGACAGCCCAGAGTGGTTGCAGGAGTCGCTGAAGTCCGTTGGCATCGGAGTGGTCAACAACGTCGTCGACGTGACCAATTACGTGATGATGGAATGTGGCCAGCCGCTGCACGCGTTTGATCTCGCGAAGGTCGGCGATGGCAAGATTGTCGTTCGGTCAGGAAAAGACAAAGAGCAACTCGAAGCGATTGACCATCGCAATTACGACCTCAACGATTCGACATGCGTGATCGCGGATTCGTCCGATGCGTTGGCCGTTGGTGGTGTGATGGGCGGAGCATCTTCGGAAGTCACCGAAGCGACGACCGACATCGTGTTGGAAGCCGCCGAGTTTGTGCCTTTGTCAGTTCGCCGAACGGCGCGTCGATTGAAACTTCACAGTCCATCGTCGTTCCGGTTTGAACGCCGCGTGGATCCAGTCGGGATTGATTGGGCCAGTCGCCGAGCGTGCCAGTTGATCACGGAGATCGCCGGCGGATCGGTTGCACCGGGTGTCGTCGACACCGCTCCTGAAATTCCAGTCCGCGAGACCGTGTTGCTGCGGCCGAAACGTGTCACGGCACTGTTGGGTTTGGAAATCGAAACCGCGGAGCTGGACAAGATCTTGCGGTCGCTCGGTTGCGAGGTTTCCGCGTTCGCTGATGGGTTGCAATGTGTCCCGCCAAGTTGGCGTCACGATTTGACCCGTGAAGTCGACTTGATCGAGGAAGTCGCGAGGATTCACGGCTACGACAAGATTTCCGAGAACTCGCCGATCCCCGTCGCTCCTAGCAGCAAGCGTCGTTTCGACACCGCAATGGAACGCATTCGCGGCGTGTTGACCGCGGCTGGAATCAGCGAAGCGATGACGCCCAGCGTGGTCACCGAAAAGCTGGATCAAATGATCTCGCCTTGGACGGAGTTGCCTGCTCTGCAAACTCGCACGTCGATGTTGGAAGGTGCCCGGACGTTGCGACGATCGCTGGTTCCAAGTTTGCTGCAAAGCCGTGCCGCGAACTGGGCTTCGGCCAGCTTGGTCGCGGACTTGTTCGAGATCGCTCACGTTTACTTGCCCGCGCCCGCGGGAAGCGACAGTGCGTTGCTGCCAGACGAGACCTATCACATTGGATTGATCGCTGGCGAGGACTTCTTTGCTCTCAAAGGCACCATCGAAATGCTTTGCGATCGCCTGGGTGTACCAGGCGAGTTGACCGTCGCTCCGGTGCAGCGAGATGGTTTTGCCAAGGGGGGGGCGGTGGAGTTGTCGCTCGTTGGTGGCGATGCCAAAGAGCCGTTGCGTTTGGGCTTCCTAGGATTCGTCGATGAAAAGTTGGTCAAGCAATGGAAATTGACCGGCCGTGTTGTCGCCGCGGAGTTGTCGGCTGACGTGTTGGTCAATCAATCGCGATTGGTGCCACAACAGCAGGCGGTCAGTTCATTCCCATCGATTCAGCGTGATCTTAACTTGGTGTTGCCCGAGTCAGTACGTTGGAACGAGTTGGCTGGGTTGGTTCGCAAGGCGGCGAAGGAACGTTTGGCGGATCTGACCTATCGCGAAACGTATCGCAACGAAAAGGTCGACGGCCCGAACAAGAAACGCGTGTTGTTCTCGATGGAACTTCAGAGCCAGACCGAGACGCTCAGCGGCGGCGATGCCGATTCGATCATCAACGAGTTGGTCGCGTCCTGTGAAAAACAGCTCGACGCCGTTTTGCTTCGCTAGAAAGATCTCCAAAAGTAGGCCAGGCCCCGCCTGGCATGGTGATTGGCCGGCGGATTCAGAGCTTGAAGGCGTGTTGCCAACCGCCTCGCTTTGTTCCAAAGCATCGGCGGGATGCCAGGTCATGACCTGGCCTACGTCGGCGCTGAATCCCTGGCTGCGATTTTGCAATTCGAATTTTTCAATGGAACTTTTTCAGTTCCCAAGTCTGAATCGCTGCAATGGTGGGCCAGGCCCCGCCTGGCATGGTGAATGGC
>NZ_JBICHO010000123.1:0-11395 GCF_043100905.1 Rhodopirellula sp. JB055
GAGAACTCAATCATTCCGACGCCGTCTTTCTCTCGTCCACGCCGGAATGTCTGGTGTGCGATGAGCGAAGATCAGTGTTCTCTTCAACAGGAAAATCAATCGGCACTGATCGACACGGACCACGAAAAGGGGACGGGGGTCAAAAGCGACGAATCGTGCCAATTGACCCCCGTCCCCTTTTCCTCGAGTCGTCCCCTTTTCCTCGAGTTACCTCTCTCCATCTTCACCCTCCAGGCAGTAGGGTCGAGCGAAGCGAGGGGAGGTCGAACGGTGACTCCCCGCTTCAGCGTCGGTCCGGAAGGAAACCCAACCAGCTACTTACCACAAAACACATGAAAGTACTTCTCCGAGCGTGGCGAATTCCGGACAACGAAATTGAAAAAAGTCGATCAACAAATCTAGCGAGAACTCAATCATTCCGACGCCGTCTTTCTCTCGTCCACGCCGCAATGACTGGTGTGCGATGAGCGAAGATCACTGTTCTCTTCAACAGGAACACCAATCGGCACTGATCGACACGAACTGTTGCGCGACCTAGAAAAGCGGACCGGGGCAAAAGCGACGCACCATGCTGATTGCCCCCGTTCCCTTGTCCTCGACGTGAGCAATCCAGTTCAAGCGAAGGGGGCGAGCCACATGCCACCGGAATGTGGTTCAACCGGACGGTTGGAGATGCACCCATGCTTGAACGCAATGGTTACCGAAGCCGGCGAGTCGGGGTCGTGTTCCGCTCAATGACTTGGAGGTGCCCCAGTCCTTACGGACAAAATCCGAGAACAAATCGGCGCCCTGGATTCAGTGATATTGAGCCTAGCCGGAAACTGTGTCCGTCACCTTGGTTCAAGGCAAACTCTCTCTCCACATGACGTTTTCAAGCCATTCATATCAGGCGCCAGCGGCAACCCTCGCAGCATTACTCTTCGCGATCCCGCTGCTTGGTTGCAATCGAGACACCGACGATCGATTGCCCACCGCTTCGCAAATCCTCGACCGAATGGCGACCACCTATTCGGAATGCGAAACCTACTCCGATTCAGGCACGCTCACGACAACTTACCTGTCCCGCGAAGGGGAGACGGTGGAAGTCATACCGTTTACAACCGCGATGATTCGTCCGCATCAATTCCGCTTCCAGTTCCGCATTGAGGGTGATTCGCAGTCCCGCTACATCGTCTGGCGAGACGGCACTCAGATACGTACTTGGTGGGACGTCAAGCGACGATCGGAGCGGCCTTATTCACTGGGACTTGGATTGGCAGGTGCGACAGGCGTTTCAGGCGGCGCGGCACACACCATCCCAGCCTTGCTGCTGCCGAGAGAGGTCGACGGGCGAACATTGACCGACGCAACCAAAGCGAGACGCGGCGCAGATCAGCTACATGGCGAACATGCCTGCTTCACAATCGAAGCCCAGTTGTTCGGTAGCCCAATCACGATTTGGATCGATCAACAATCTTACCTTGTCCGTCGTATCGACACCCGTGCTGAGTATGAGTATTTCACAACGCAAGATACGACCATCATCGATCCCGTGGTCAATGAAACAGTCCAACCGTCTTTGCTGAACTTTGGTGCACCGTGGTGAGCAGACCAGCAAGAGTCTTTCGGAATGGAATGGTTCCATCCAGTGAATCTCCACCGCAAAACCTCGTGGCAACGAAAGAACGGGAGACCGACCAAAAAAGGGACGGGGGTCAAAAGCGACGAATCACGCGAATTGACCCCCGTCCCCTTTTCCGCGCGGCCGCCCTATCGGGATGCGTCTTTTGCCTTCTTCCGTGGCGTTGGCCACACGTGGGAATGGGCAGTGAGCTCTTTGTAGTACGTGTTCAGCTTGCGTTCCATGGCCTTGGTTCGTTCAAGATCCTGTGCTGAGACGTCGGTGGATTCGTTGATGTCCTGAGTGACATCGAAGATCTGAATGTCCGTCAGGTTTGCCTCTCGCGCTCGGTCAGCGTTGTGATCTGAAATGTTTTGCAGCTTGGGGAATTGGCCGCGATTGAGCTTGGCCAGCACTTTCCACTTGCCGTCCCGCATGGCGACTCGTCGTTCGTTGATGGCGTTGTAATAAACCCAGAAAAGGGGCTTAGGGCGTTGTGCGGTTGGGTCAGCGAGCAGCGGCAAAACATCAGTGCCATCGAGGTACAAGTCGGTGGGAATGGAGGCACCTGCCAAACGGCAAAAAGTGGGAAGGAGATCGAGCGACGAAACGACGGTGTCGAGAGTTTGTCCTGGCTCAATTTCGCCGGGCCAGTTGACAATTCCTGGGACACGAAACCCGGCTTCGGTTGTGTGCAACTTCATGCCACGTAGAGGCCCCGGGGAACCGTAGGAGCGATTGGCATTGGGGTATCGATCGAGTGTTTCGGGGCCGTTGTCAGATGTGAAAACGATCAGCGTGTCATCGCGTTTGCCAATTTCTTCTAGCCCCTTCACCAACCGACCCACCGCGGCATCGACATTCGCAACATTGGCGAAGTACTGGGTTTCGTCTTCGTCTACTGCAACGTTCCGGTACTGCGCGACGAGTGCTTCCGGCGAGGCGACGGGTTCGTGAGGTTCATGAAACGGCAGGTAGAGAAAGAAAGGTTGGTCCTTTTCAGCACGACGGTCCAACCACTGCAAAGCTTCGGTCACCACGAATTGACAACTGAACTCATCGACCTTCCCGATCGGTTTGCCGTTGCGAACAAAGTTTTCGGGGAATTGATGGGAGGGGGCGGCGTTGTTTTGGGTTGCCAGGTAATGATCGAAACCAAAGTTATTGGGTTGCGGTTGAGCGGGGTCGTTGAAGCGAGAATTGCAATGCCACTTGCCCGCCATGCAAGTGGCGTATCCTGCATCGTTGAGCAATTGCGCGATGGTGACTTCATGGCCACGCATGTGTACTTGGTCGCGAGCGTCTGGTCTTGGGTTCCGGGCTTCGGGGATCCAGTCATAAACGCCAGCTCGATTGGGGCTGCGTCCGGTCAATAGTCCAACCCGAGAGGGAGAACAAACGGGGGCCGCCGAATAGCAATTCGTCAGCCGGATGCCGGTGGCGGCCAACTGATTCAGGTTGGGTGTTTTGATGTGGGGATGGCCGAAACACTCCAGGTCTCCGTATCCCAGGTCATCGCAGAGCACGATCACAAAGTTTGGACGTTCGGCTGCCCAAATTAATTGGTTGAACAGGGCCGAGGCGAGGCAAAAGGAGACGCTGACGGCGATTGCAATTGATCTCATGGAAACATTCTCTGTTGAAAGTCACGGTAATCCGCCTGGGGATCAATCCCGGTCGCCAGGATGGCGACTCGCTGGACGAAAATCCATCACCCCTCAGCGCTAGGATTGAGCGAATTCAGTTGCATGTGCAGTAGAGGATAGGGCTTGCCCTGTCCATCGACGGGTGAACGTCCGACAATGGCAAATCCCATTCTTTGGTAGAAGCCGATTGCTTGCACGTTCTGTTCATTCACATCGACTCTCATCGCTGACTGCCACCGGACGGCATGCTCCGTCAACGCTCGCCCCACCCCGGTACCTCTGGCCTGCGGGGCGACAAAGAGCATCTCGATGTTGCCGTCACTCACACCACAGAATCCGCATATCTCATCTGCTTCATCTCGTGCGCAGGTCAACTCAACCGCATCAAAGTATTGGTCCAGGATCAAAGGTCGCAACGCGAGGATCTCTTCTTCGGGCAAAAAATCGTGTGTCGCTCTAACGGATAATTCCCAGATTTCGATCAGTCTCGAATAATCGTCAACGTCAGCAGTTGAGATTCTCATTAGGAAGGTCACCTTGAAGAAACGATTCCGTGTTGCTTGCCGAGCGGGATAGCTTGCTGATTGGACTTAGCGGTCCGTTTGGACCGAGTAAGTCGATTGCACAAACCCGCAGTCAAAGGTTTTTGTGCTTTGATGGGTGAGCTTGATGTCTCTTTCGAGTGATCCGAACAGCGGGATGCCATCGCCCAACAGGATGGGAATGATGGTGATGACGATCTCCTTGATCAAGCCGGCCTGCAAAAAACGTTGCACGGTGACGCCGCCATCAATGTAAAGCTTCTTCGCACCTTGTTCGGACAAGCGACGATGTAAATCGATAGCGGATTCTGATGAATGAGTGACACAGGCGGGCATCTCATCAGGAAATTCAATCGGATTTTGGCTCAGCACGACCACCGGTGTGTCGCCGTAGGGCCATGGCCCAAAAGTTCGTACCTTATCATACGTGTTTCGCCCCATCACCAGCACATCGACCGAGCTCATGAACGCGTTGTAACCGCAATCTTCACCTTCCGGAACGCTCGCGTTGGCTTCATCAAGCCAGTCAAGATTGCCGTCTTTGCGTGCGATGAATCCGTCAAGACTGGTCGCGATAAATACGGAAGCGTTTGCAGTCATCGTTGTTCCAACTGAGTCATCCGCGAATTTGTCCCAACCCTTGATTCGCGGGAAGTGCACGACGTGAATTTTCAAAGGTTGCTTCGGGCGTCGACCGAGGTTGCAACCCCGCGAGATTCTACGAGCAAGGGTCGCTGCTTCGAAACAGCGTGTTTGAAACAAAGTGGATCCGCCAACGCAAGTGGCGTTCTCGGGCGACACCATGAAAGAAGGTGGTTCTGCCGGCCCCGTTTCTTCCAACGAGGCCGGCGTGAAGAACGCCCAAAGCCGGACGCTAGTTGGCGTTGCGGTTGATCGGTTTCTCAACCACGAAGGCTTTGGGGAAATCCGCCGCTTCGGATCCGCCTTGTTCGGACCAACGCTTGTTGTTGGACCCGCCACGCGGTTGATTCATGGGGATATCCATCCCGCCCTCGTCGCCAAGCATCGCATAGAGCTGATTTTCCATTTCTTTGGCGACCGATTTGTAATTCGGGTCGTGGATCAGGTTGTTTAACTCGTCCGGATCCGTTTGCAAATCATAGAGCTCGTCGGTATCCCACAATCCGTAGTAGGTGATGTACTTGAAGCGATCACCACGCAACGCAAATTGCGTCGGCGTTTGCGGGAAGTTCTTCTCCCAATAATACACGTACAAGAAGTACTCTCGCCAATCCGCGTCGGGATGGTTGGGTAGCTCAAGAAAGCTCTGGCCATCCATGTATTCCGGCGTTTCCAAACCGGCTGCATGCAGAATCGTGGGGCCGACGTCGATGTTTCCAACCACTTGCTCCGTCGGTGTGCCACCTTCAAATAAGTTGGGACACTGCATCAACATTGGGACACGAATGGATGCTTCATAGGAAACGCGTTTGTCGATCAACCCATGTTCGCCCCACATAAAGCCGTTGTCGCCCATGTAGATCACAAGCGTGTCGTCGTGAACGCCCATGTCCTTGAGTTGTTGCAACACGCGCCCAACACTGTCGTCGACTGCAAGCACCGATTCGCAGTAGCGACGGTAGAGGTAATCCAGCCCTTTGTCGCTGTGGTACGAGAAGTCGATTCCGTGCCAACTGTTCTTTTGGTCTCTGACCCAGCGTGGCGTGTTTTTGTCAGCCGAAAGCTCTTTCCCTGTCGGAAGAAAACTGAGATCTGCATCGGCATAACGTCCTTGATGACGTTCCGCAGGTGTGAAGTTCGAATGAACGGCCTTGTGGGACAAGTACAGGAAAAATGGTTTTTCGTCGTCTCGTTCTTTCAGCCAGTCGACTGCGTAGTCGGTGAGTTCATCAGTGATGTATCCCTTCTGCTTGACTCGCTCCCCATTGACGTTCAGCGTGTACTTTGGCCCCGGCGGAAGGTAGTTGCCTTGACCTCGGAAGCTGACCCAATGGTCAAACCCGGGACGTGGGTCATCGTGATGCCCGCCCATGTGCCACTTGCCAACAAACGCGGTGTCGTATCCTGCTCGCTGCAAGTATTGAGGGAAAAACAATGTGCCGTCGGGGACCAAGCGATTGTTGTCAATCACTCGGTGCTTGTGCGTGTACAAACCAGTCAGGATCGAAGCTCGACTGGGCGAGCACAAGCTCGTCGTGACCAAAGCGTTCTTGATGTGCGTTCCGTTGGCGGCAATCGAATCCAAGTGAGGCGTTTCAAGAAACGGATGACCAGCACACCCCATGGCGTCGAAGCGATGGTCATCGGTCAAGATGAAGACCACGTTTCGCGGCTGAACTCCGTCTCGCTTGGGGGTCGGCGGGAGTTGGTCGGCGGCGTGGACAAAGGTTCCAACCAAAGCCGCACAAAGAAACACAGGGAGACACTGGTAGGTTTGTGAAAGTGCGATGCGCATGTTCAACGATTCTGAGGGGCAGGATGTGGGGAAGGCCGCCATTGTAATCGAATTGCGGGTCTCGCTCATCGCTTGGGTGGAGATGTTCGCAAGGATTCCTGCAGCACTAGGCGGCCAGGTCTGGCCGCACAATCGGCCCGCCAACATTCTGTTCAGAGGAAGGACACGCCACGTGGACGGTCACTGGTTTCGGGCCGCCTCCCAGATCGCTCGGTCGGCTTCCTCGATGATGGGATCAAACTGTTCGATCTCAACTGCGTTATTGCCTTGCTCATGTTTTCGAAACAAAAACAAATACGTTTCGTTTTGAGGTCGATAGCGATGAAAGAAGAACTCGTTTTTCCGAGCGATCGCTTCCTGCAAAGACTGCCGTTCGGGTGTGTCAGGCAACTCCGCTTGGGAGGGGTCAACTTGCCCGGCAGATTCGCCCAGCAATGCTCCGCTCAATCGCACTGCCAATTCGCGATAACCCACTACATTTGGCAACATGCGATCCTCTGTCAATTGTTGGTCGGTGGGATTCCAGTTCAGTTCCACGAGAGCCAAGGATTGGGCGCGAGCAACGTCACGCAGCATTTGCTTGAAGGCTGACAACCCGGATTGATAGTGAGGGCGTCGGTCACCGGGAATCTCAACGGGAGTCAACAGGATGACGCGCGTTCCCCTTTTCTTCAGTTCGTCCACCAAGCTCAACAGGTCCGCTTGATAGCGGTCGGCGTTTTCATGGAACTGCCCCGCTTCCGATTGCCCGTACCAAATCAGCGCGACGGTAGGATTGGCGGCTTCGATGTCAGCCAACCGTCGAGCTCGGCCCGCTTCGATGTTTTCGAATCGCTTCCGCGAGATTGCCGAAACGGTGTCTCCGGACCAGCCGAGGTTGCGGATGGAAAGTTTCCAGTCAGGTCGCTGCGTCTGCAGTTCCGTTTCCAACTCGTCACGCGGTTGCATTCGTTCAACGAACGTGCCTCCGATCATCGCGACGCGGTCGTTGGGACGCAGCAGCGCCGCAGATTCATCGGCAAGGGCGGCATCGCCACCAGCACCTAAAAACAGAACAAACAAAACCGCAGCAGAAGCTTTTTTCACCATGACGCATTCCTCTGTGTCCGCTTCGTCATTGCCTCGCACGAAACGGTACAACCATCCACCCGCAACAGCACCCACGATGGGCGCGGTCAAGTACAACCAGAGCAAATTGTAATGGTTGGACACCAATGCGGGACCCAGGCTGCGAGCCGGGTTCATCGAAGCGTTGGTGAGCGGCCCAGCGACGAAGGCTTCCATTGCGATGGTCGCGCCGACGGCCAAGCCCGCTGTGATGGATTTCTCTTTCGCGCCCGTTGAAACGCCGATCACGATCCACATCAGAATCAATGACATCATGAACTCCACCGCCCAAGCAGACCCCGTGGCCAAGGACGAGGACGTGCTGCCAAGCTTCGCATCATCGATCCCGAAAACCATGGCCAAGGAACCGGCAGCCAACAACGCGCCAGCACATTGAGCGACGATGTAAGCGGCGGCATCGCGAACAGGAAAACGTCCTACGCTAGCGAAAGCAAGCGAAACCGCCGGATTCATATGCGCCCCTGACAAATCACCGATCGAGTAGATCATCGTCATCACGATCAATCCCCAAACGGTCGCGACACCAACATGAGTCAGCATGCCAGTCTGGTTGTCGACAACCATTGCCCCACATCCGATCAGTACCAAACAGTACGTTCCAATGATTTCGCATACGCATCGTCGAAGTAAAGATAACTGCATGGGGGCGATCAAGCTCGAGTGGTCGGAAAGGGAATGACATCAGCAATGTCGTCAGCACCAGTGCGTAGCATCAGCAATCGGTCGACCCCGAGAGCAACGCCACTGCACGCAGGCAAACCCTGGCGCATTGCAGCTAGCAAGGTGGTGTCAACCGAGAGGGGAGATCGTCCGTGAGCGACGCGAATCTGGTTGCTCAATTCGTAGCGTCTCTGAAGTTCGTCAGCGTCGAGCAGTTCGTCGTAACCGTTGGCGAGCTCAACGCCTCGATAAAACAATTCGAAGCGTTCCGCGCAATCGGGATCGTCTTCGCATGGTTTGGCAAGCGCCGCTTGCGTGACAGGGTACCGCGTCAGAATCGTTGGTGTGTCATTGGCTAGTGAGGGTTCGATCCTTTCACTTAGCAAAACATCCAGCAGCGCGTCTCGATCCGGTCCGATGGACAGCGCCAACGATTCATCCAATCGGGCGACTTGATCTCGCAAATCATCAATGGCGATTTCGACCGGATCAAACCCAAGGTGACATTGAAAGGCTTCGCGGTAGCTGATCGTTCGAAAAGCCGGCGTGTTCAGAATCTCGACCGCCAAGTTGCCAAGCATTTCAATCGCTGAGGAAGCGTCGCCGCCGACTTCGTACCATTCCAGCATCGAGAATTCGACGTTATGTCGCGCTCCGACTTCGCCTTTGCGGAAAACGGGCGTGATGGCGTAGATCGAAGGAGCCCCCTCGGCCAGCATTCGTTTCATCGCGGATTCGGGCGACGTTTGCAAGTAGAACTTGGGGGGCGAATCCGGCCCACCGTCCAATCCGACCTGTGCCCCATCGACTTCGATCGGATCCAAGAAAGCGTCGACGACGCAGTCCCGACTCAAGCACGGTGGTTGGACCTCGATCAAACCGCGGCTGTCGAAGAAGCGGCGTAGATCGCGAAGCAAGTCCGATCTTTGACGCAAACGTTCTGCGAAACACAAGGAGGAGGGCTGATCGAGCATCAAACGCGGTTGCGGGGGCGAGTTGGAAGGCCGCGGAGCGACAAAATGGGCGTGCTGGCATCTTCATAATGAGCGTTTCGTGCCTGGCCAGCACGCTGTTTTCCACAGAATACGGCCTTCGGAGGAACAATTACATAACCGTTACACGCTTTTACATCCGGTGTGACATCAAGAAGGCCTCGCCTTGCTATTCTTCCCGCGGAAACGAGACGTCGTCATTTCGAGGCTGCGTCTCACGACTTATTTAACGCACCACGAGACCAGGATCGTTCTCTGATGTCGACCGTTGTTGAACCAACCAAGAACCACTCCCCTGCCAAGGGCAAGGGCAATCCCACCCAAAACCCAACCGACGCCCCTGAATCAACACAGCTTGAATCGCCACAAACTGGTGGCAAGCTGCGATTGGATCAACCTCGCGAAGAAGACGCCGACGGTTTTTCATCGCTGGTCGCTCAAAAAGCCGCGAAAAAACGCGATTTGGCGAAGCCGACCAAGGCTGACCGAGTTCGCGCGTCGAACATCAGTTGGTGGGCGGTTGGTTGGCTGGCGTTGGCTCACGTGGTGTGCTTGGCCGCACCATTCACTTTCACCTGGACCGCGTTGATCACCGCCTTGGTGCTTCACTGGGTTGCCGGCAGCCTCGGCATTTGCCTTGGTTATCACCGTTTGCTGACGCACACCGGGATGAAGACCTACAACTGGGTTCGCTACACGTTTGCAGCGATCGGATGTTTCGCGGGCGAAGGCTCGCCTTTGGATTGGGTGGCCGATCACCGCAAACACCATGCTCACAGCGACCTGGAAGGCGATCCGCACTCGCCTCGCGATGGCGGTATCTGGAGCCATATCTTCTGGCTCGCATTTCACACTCACAATGGCGACCGAGACGCTTACTTGAATCGCTGGGTTCCCGACCTGTACAAAGACCCAGCGATGCGAGCGTTTGACATGCTGTTTTTGCCGATCCACATCGTCGCATCGTTTGCCTTGCTGGGCATCGGCTACGCGTTTGGCGGTTGGGAACTCGGAATCTCGATGTTGGTTTGGGGCATGTTCGTCCGCTTGGTCGCTGTTCTGCACGCAACCTGGATGGTCAACAGTGCATCGCACATGTGGGGTTACAAGAACTACGAAACCACCGACGACAGTCGCAATAACTGGTTGGTCGCAATCGTGGCTTACGGTGAAGGCTGGCACAACAACCACCACGCTTACCCGCGGATGGCCAAGCACGGTCACAAGTGGTGGGAATTCGACATCACCTGGCAAGCCATCAAACTGCTTCGCGCGTTGGGTTTGGTTTGGGACGTGGTCGATTATCGTACAGTCGCGGCAAAGAAAGCTCGCGACGCGAAGAACACAGCGTCAGCCTAACAATTCCGCCACACTCGAGCTTCGAGCCGGTCCAATCGGGGCTCGAGACGTATCAACAAACAGCCGGTCTCTCACGAGGTCGGCTGTTTTTTTGCGTCGTGAGTGCCACTTCCAAAAGAGCTTCCGTCAATCAGCGAACAACGAATCCATCCCGCAAAGGACCAACCGTCACCCAATCATTCCCGGTCTGACCGCCCACGAAAGGATGCAGCGTCCCCGAAGACGACCTAGCCAATGAAGCTCATCGGAGGGAGCCAAACCCAGGTTGTGAAATTGCTCGGTCCCTCGTATCGTCCGGCAGTTTCTTTCCTTGAGGCTTCGGAGACCATGAACCCGATTCTCGTTCTCCTGTGTGTGATTGCGTTGGGCCTGTTGATTGGCCGAGTGTCGTTCCGTGGCATTTCGCTAGGCACGTCAGCGATTCTGTTTGTTGCTTTGCTCGCCGGACATTTTGGCTGGAGCATCCCGACTGGGTTCGGCACGCTCGGGTTGGCACTGTTTGTCTACTGCGTCGGCATCTCCGCTGGCCCGACCTTTTTTCGAGGCCTCGCGTCTCACGGTCGAGCGATGGCGATCACCGGATCGGTCATCGTTTTGACTGGTGTCGCAGTGACTTGGGTTTGTGCTCGCTTGCTCGATTTGCCCGCTGAACTGGCTGGCGGTTTGATGGCGGGAGCCATGACCAGCACTCCAGCGCTCGGTGCGATCACGCAATCGTCGGGTGATCCGGCCGCAGTGGCAGTTGGCTTCGGTGTCGCCTATCCAATTGGGATCATCTCGGTGGTCTTGTTCGTGCAAATCGCGATCAAGTTGTTTGCGAAGGGGAACGACGACGAAACTCATTCAGGGGAAGACTCGTCCCAACCAACCAGTGCCGAAATTGCTCAAGCCAACAGCATTGGCCGACGCGTCGTTCGAATTGCCAACCCAGTTGTGGCCGGGAAACGCCCCAGCGATATCGCTGCGTTCGCAGATTCCCCGTGCCAGATGTCGCGTGTTCAGCGGGAAGGACGCTGGCGCCCCACGCCACC
>NZ_JBICHO010000124.1:0-3613 GCF_043100905.1 Rhodopirellula sp. JB055
CATCGGGATCGATGTAGACCATCCTGTCGTCCTCGTGAAAGCACTCCACCGGGCAAACCGGCAAACACGCTTTGTCTTTGCAGCCAATGCAAGGTTGCGTAACCACCATCGTCATTTTTGTGTCTCCATCAGTGGGATAGGCTTCTAGCCTGTCATGAACGTCGATCACAGGCAGGATGCCTATGCCACAAGGGAAGTGAGAAACCAACGTTGGAACCGGACAGCAGTCGCGAAAAAAATCAGAAAACCTTTGAGTCAATCATGGATCGACCAGACGGTTGGCTGATGCGTGAGTGGAAATCGGGAAACGAACGGGCCGCCGAAGTGTTGCTCGACCGCTACGCGATCCGATTGGTGGCCTTGGTCGCCAGTCGCCTGAACCGTCGCTACCGTTCCTCCATTGATCCGGACGAAGTCGTCCAGTCGGCGATGGGAAGCTTCTTTGACGCGGCAAAACACAGTCGCGTGCAGGTCAGCAGCAACGTTTCTCTCTGGCGACTCTTGGCAACGTTCGCTCGCCGGAAAATGTCGCGGTCCATCGAAAGACTCACTGCCGCCAAGCGAGGTGGGAATCAGACCCGTGTGACGTTGGAAGAGGCCTCAACACAACTCGCTGGCGAAGAGACGCCCGAAGAGGGCGAGCACGTGGATAGGTTTCTCAGCTCCTTGAACACAGAACTCCCCAGCGATCTGTTCGCGATTGTGGAGGGGCTGCTAGCAGATCGGTCGCAGCGTGACATCGCAAACTCACTCGGAATTGATGAGCGGACGGTCCGCCGCCGTCTGACGAGGATCCGCCAAAAGCTAAAAGGGAAATCTCCGCATGAGCCGTTCGCGAACAGCCCCGTTGACGCGTCCTCTCCCTTGCCTCGCGTGGGCTCCAACGAATTCGTGCTGGGCAAGCTGATTGGCAGCGGCGGTTTCGGAAAGGTCTATCACGCGCGGCTGCAATCAGATGAGCGCGGCGTTGCCGTTAAATTCTTGCGAAAAGCGTACTGGCAAAACGATCCTGCGCGGCACTCATTCCTTCGCGAAATCAATATCGCCTCGCAGATCAATCATCCCGGCATCATTCGATACATTGGCCACGGCGAATCTCCCCACGGCGGCCCGTACGTCATCAGTGAATGGATCGACGGCCGGCCACTGCACGCGATGAATGGCGTCACAACAACGCACTTCATCCGCTGGTTGATGCAAGTCTGTGAGACGCTCGACGCGGTGCATCATGCCGGACTGGTTCATGGCGATCTCACACCGAGCAACGTTCTCGTTGACTCGCACGACCGGGTCACGATCACCGACTTCGGATTCTCACAAGCCTCGGATTCTGGCCCGACGTCCGTTCTCGGTGGCACACTGGGGTTCGCTGCCCCGGAACAATTCGATCCGTCTTTCGGTACGATCAGCTATCAAACCGATCTCTATGCGATTGGCGGTTTGGTCCATTGGCATCTGTTCAAGCAACCTCCCCAGTCGGGCGCATCGGCGGCGGAAATGTTGTCGCGAACACTCCAAACGGAAGAACGATTTTTTCCACCGCCAACCGGTGTGCCGCCCGCTCTCCTCCAAATCATGGAAGCGACGCTTGCGCCCGCCCCGGCGGATCGAAAAACAACGCTCTCCCAAATCACAAACCTTCTTCGCAATGCGATCCATTCCAAGCACTCAAGCGAATCAGAGGGAAATGAGCCGAGGAAATCGCATCCGCATGATGCCGTCCCAGTCAACCGGAACCTTTGACAACCAGGAGTACAGCGACCACGGCCAAACCCACTGCGACCAACGTCCGGAATCCGCCGGCGGAAAGCCTTGTGCTGAACCGCTTGCCCACGGCGATTCCAAAAAGTGCGGCGGGAATGATCAACGAAGACTCGATTGCTGATTGCTGGGAGATGTCAGCGGTCGCGAGCAGTCCGACCACCTTGAAAACGGACAAGGCCAACAAGAACTGATTCACAAAGGCCTTGAATTGCTCTTGGTCCCAGTCCTGCTGCAACGCGAAAGCGACGACGGGCGGACCGGGCATCGTGACGGCGCCCATCAGGAATCCCGACGCGATCCCGATTGTCGTCGACCCCGCAACATCGTCCTTTTCCTCCGAGGCCGCGACATCTCTTTCGTCAAACACATCCGTCTTTTCCTCCGTCCGGTTGCGGGCCGCGCCGCGGTTGTAGAACGAGTACGCGATCATCATCAGCAGCGCAACACCGGTGCCACGTGTTAGCCAATCCAGATTGATTGAGTTGAACAACCAGAGCCCCAGCGGCAACCCGACCAAAGCCCCTCCCAGTGCAAACAACAGCGGACGCCAAACAACACCACGACGATAGGCCCAGACAGTCCCCATCTGAACCGGAACCGCACAAAGGCTGACCAGCAAATGAGTGTGCCGGGCGTCGATGACCAAGGGCATCAATCCAATCGCGACAATTCCAAACCCAAAACCGATTCCGCTGTGAACAAAGCCTGCTGAAAAGGCGATGGCAGCCACCAGACCGATCACAACGATCCAGCCTTCGTCGAAACCAATCTCGCCGCCAACCGATTCAGAATCGCTCGCTGGTTGACCAATTGAGCCATCCGCCGCGGCGAGCGACATGTCACTCAACCCAGCACCGAATGCCAGGGACAATAACACGAACAAAATTTTACAGAAGTTCATCGTGAAAGATTTCCTATTGAACACTGGGTGCTTGATTCGTCTGCGACGTTTTCGAAGGCACGTTCACGCAGGGCTTTCATGTCGCCTTCAATCACCTTGTCAGAAAACGGCTGGTAGGGTTGGCGAACCAATTCAGCGAGCGGACCAACCCACGCGTGGAACTGGCCGTCGTTGATCGCATCGAAGATGGAATTGGAAACGAGCGATGGGGAGGATGCGAAATCGCCGAAACCGGCGGCACAGCCCATGTCCGTCTGCGTGGGACCGGGATGAACGCTGATCACGCGAGTCCCCTGTTCCCCCAACAGATCCTTCAGCCCTTGGGTGATGGAGTACGCTGCCGCTTTTGAGGCGCAGTAGGTCGCGAAGTTGGCAGATGCTCTTACCGATGCGACACTATTGAGTTGCACGAGCACACCACCGCCATTTGCCTGGAGGACCGGTGCGAATGCCTGGGCCACTCGCATCAGACCATAAACGTTGATGTTCATTTCATGTTGCAGAGCTTCGATCGCATCGGGCTCCAGCGAATGCTTCATGTTCATCACGCCGGCGTTGTTGATCACGATTTCGACATCCGTCGCCAATTCCGCGGCGTCGACAATCGAATTCGGCTCGTCAAGATCCAGCCGAACTGGCACGACTCGGTCCCCGTGCATTTCGATGAGCGGGGAAACGGTTCGGGGGTTGCGGACCGCTGCGTAGATCTTCTTTGCACCTCGTTCAATGGCATCCTCAAGGATCACTCTTCCGATGCCTCGATTGGCTCCGGTGATCAACATGGTTTTATTGCGTATTTTGTCCATCATAATTCCAACAAGTCTTGATTTGGAGAAAGATTGAGCGATCGATTGGAGCTACTTGGAGACGATTCCGAAGTCGCCTTCCGTGCGGACGTAGAGCAAGGCTTCTTCGTCGGTCGAAATGGCGTGCTCGACCGAGCCTTTG
>NZ_JBICHO010000125.1:0-19865 GCF_043100905.1 Rhodopirellula sp. JB055
ATCCAGCGGTCCCGCGGTGGCCCCCACCTCGACGCCGCACAGATCGGCCAGAGTTGGAAACAAATCGATCGCACCCGCAATCCCATCAACGGTTCGACCGGCTTTGACTTTCGCTGGGTACCGAATCAGACACGGCGAGCGCAGCCCGCCTTCGTGAACAGCGCCTTTTCGACCTCTTAACCCACCGTTGAACCGAGATCCATTCGGCCCGTTGTCGCTAAAGAACACAACGATCGTGTTCTCAGACAGCGACAATCGTTCCAAGGCGTCAAGCAAGCGGCCAACGTTGTCATCGATGTTCTCGCAAAGAGCCAGCGCCGCCCGCGTGTGCTGCACATCTTCCTTCTTCGCATTCTCGGGTCTCGGGTCAGGCACAATCTTCTTGCCTTCGAATTCCTTCCAATCTTCGTCGGGAACCTGCATCGGTGAGTGCGGTGTGTTCAATGGCAGATAAACAAAGAATGGGTCGGTTCGATGCTGCTCCATGAAATCGATCGCGTGGTTTGTCAGGTCGTCGACGATGAACCCTTTGCCCTGCACGATTTCGCCATTGTGTTCCAACATGGGCGAAAAGTAATTGCCCCAGTGGCCACTGCAGAAACCATAAAACTCCTCAAACCCGCGCGAGTTGGGATGATACGGTGCCTGCATTCCCGAGTGCCATTTCCCAAACGCTGCGGTCGCGTAGCCCGCCTCTTGAAACGCATCCCCGATCGTCCGCTCGGCGACGTCAATTCGCTCTCCTCCCGCGGAAGTGCTGAACACGCCCGATCGCGTGTGATACCGCCCCGTCAAAAATTCCGCTCGAGTCGGCGAGCAAACGGCGCACACGTAAAAATTCTGAATCTGCACGCCATCGCGGGCCAACGAATCAATGTGCGGCGTTTGCAAGTTGGGATTGCCATGCAGGCTGAGATCCCCCCACCCTTGATCGTCCGTCAAAATAACCAACACATTGGGACGGGAATCGGACTCCGCTCGGCAAGAAACCCCAACACCGACCCAAGAAGCCAAACACAACGCCGCGACCACAACCTCGCGAAAAAGGGGGATGATTCGCACTGCCAACCTTTGATTCCAGAGACATCAACTGCACCCCGCATCAACGGAAGAACCGACACAGTCCTTCCAAGCGGAACGCCAACAGGATAACTGAGCGGATTCACGGCGGGTAATCCGCCGTCAGACACCCTGATCGCTTCGCTCCGGTGGCGGACGCGGACGCCTCGACTATTCTGTGGGTTGACGCATCCCATCATGGCTTTTCCCTTTTCTCCAAGATCGATCCATGCGAGTTCGAAAAGCGGTCATCACCGCCGCGGCCCCCAACCAAAACACTCTCCCGCTGCAACGTTTGGTGGATGGTTCTGGCGAAGAGAAAACGGCCCTCCAATTGATCGTCGAGGAAACCCTCTCGGCCGGCGTCGAAGAGATCTGCGTCGTGATTCAACCGGGTGACGAGGACAATTATCGCAAAGCCGCTGGTGGCTCGCTCGGCAACCTTCACTTTGTTCATCAAGAACGTCCACTCGGCTATGCCGACGCAATCTTGCAGACGGAATCGTTTTGCGGTGACGATGCTTTCCTACACCTCGTCGGCGACCACCTGTATCTGTCGGCAACCACGAAAAGCTGCGCCGCTCAGTTGATCGACATGGCTGAGCAACACGCTTGCCCTGTCTCCGCCGTTCAGTCCACTCGAGAACATCGCTTGCCGTACTTTGGCATCGTCGGCGGCGCCAGTGTGCCTCGATTCGATGGCCTGTATGACGTCCGCACAGTGGTCGAAAAACCAACCCCGACGCTCGCCGAACAATCGTTGATCACGCCGGGACTGCGAAGCGGATACTACCTTGGCTATTTTGGCATGCACGTCCTGACGCCCGCTGTCATGGAATGCTTGCACGAAGTCGTGGCCGATGACAGCCTGGAACGCCCCTCGCTGTCGGATGCGATGGCCAAACTGCCTCATCGTGGCAAGTACCTCGCGTACCAACTGCAAGGTCGCCGGTACAACATCGGTGAACAGTACGGCGTTTTGATCGCGCAACTCGCGATCGGTTTGTCAGGACGTGACCGCGACCTGTTGCTGACAGAGCTCGTCGAACTTCTTGCCACGCGAGCAGAATCCCCCGTCGCGAACTCGACCGAATCCTCCGCGGAATCATCGACCTCCGAAGGATCCACATGATGCCGGAACTTCGCACCATGAATCCGCTGATTGAAACCATCACGACCGACCAAGCTGACTTGCGAGATCGGCCGCTCGAATCGTTGCTTGAAAACGCCACGCTGGCCGAACTGCTCCAGCACATCGACCAGCTCGATCGCTTTCGTCGGCAAGAAGACAACTTGTATCAACGTGTTCGTGCGTTGTTCTTCCTCTCAGCGATCTATCGTTACCACCTGCCTCCACGATTGGACCAATCGGCCTCTGGCAGCATCCCCTTCGAAGGCTACGAACACCTGCTTGGACGACGTTTCCAAGAAGCCATCGACGAGTTCCTCGACACTCAGTCAACAAGCGGCCCGAGTGATTCCTTGGCCAGTGCACTTGCGGCAGCCTACCACGAACTGGGTTTTCAAACGCTGGCCGATCAAGTCCGCCATAGCGTTCGCACCGTTCGCGGCAACCAATGGATGTTCCGCTTGGGACATGTCGCCGAACACCCGCTTCGCATCCGCCAAGAATTGCTTCCAACCAAAGACACACCGCATGTCTCGCCAGTATTGAAAGAAACCACCGCCGTGCGAATGGATGTGTCGCATTCCGCGTGGAGCGACATTTTCTTCCTGGGAATGGACTACCCGGAAGGCGCCCGAGTCATCAACGTTTCCGTTGACCTGGGCGTTCGTGGACGCGATGACAATGTCCGCCCGCCAATCGAAACTTACTTGCGAGTGATCGATCAACCAGTGTTTCGCTTGGTCAGCGTCGACCTCAATGCCAGCGTCGAAGTCACGACGGTCGCCGAGATGTTCGATTTCGCCCGAGACTACCTGGGACTGCTCAAAGCCGCTGTGATCGCCGCCGGTGTCGTTCCTCCCGGCTTGGAGGGCTGCGGGTCCGACATGGCATCGCTGCTAGAACGTGTCGTCGGTCGTGGCAAAGGCCTGGAACTGGTTTCCAAAATCAATGACATCCCCAAAGGCTCGCGACTCGCGGTTTCGACCAACCTGCTCGGTTCGCTCATCAGCAACTTGATGCGAGCGACCGGGCAGATCCAATCCCTCGAAGGCGAACTCACCGAACCCGACCGACGCCTGATCGCGGCACGTGCCATCTTGGGCGAATGGATCGGAGGCAGCGGAGGCGGATGGCAAGATTCCGGTGGTGTGTGGCCTGGCATCAAACTCATCTGCGGGCAAATCGCTGGCGAAGAAGATCCCGAATTCGGGATCAGCCGCGGTCGCCTGATGCCCGACCATGAAGTCCTCGGCGAAGATCGGATCAGTACCGACGCCCGTCAAAAACTACAGGACTCGTTGGTCGTCGTGCATGGCGGGATGGCCCAAAACGTCGGCCCCATTTTGGAGATGGTCACCGAGCACTACCTCGTTCGCGGACGAGAACAATGGATCGGTCGCCAAGAAGCGATGACGATCTACGACGAGGTGGTCGATGCACTGCAACAAGGTGACATCCGTCGCCTCGGTTCACTGACGACCAAGAACTTCGAAGGCCCACTGCAGACCATCATCCCTTGGGCAACCAACCGGTTCACTGATGTGATGATCCAGCGTTGTCGTGAACAGTACGGGGATCAGTTCTGGGGATTCTGGATGCTGGGCGGAATGTCCGGCGGCAGAATGGGATTCATCTTTGATCCCACCATCAAACAAGCCGCTCAGGATTGGCTCAGCCAAGAAATGGTGAAGGTCAAACGCGAACTGGAAACGGCGTTGCCGTTCGCAATGGATCCCGTTGTCTACGACTTTCAAATCAACGACCACGGCACATTCGCGAAGTTGCTGCCGGCCCAAGCCGCGGCCCTACCACAAAAGTATTACGCCTTGATGATGCCCAAGTGGTTGCGCAAACCACTGCGTGAACTGTCGCCTCAAACCCGCGAAGAACTCGCTGACATCTCGCGTCGTTGCAGTGACCCGAACGACCAAGACGCCGACGCGGCACTGCTGCTGCGAAGCGTTCTGCCATCGGACGATCAAGCCGCTGCCGATAAGAAGGACGATCCTCCAACAGATGTCGACTCGCTGGTCGCGATCCTGAAACGCAGCGGCTTTGATCGGGCTCAACACGAACAAATCCGAGCTGACATGCGAGCCGGGAAGTTTGGACTGGCTGCCAACCGACTTTCCCGTGACCTCAAAATCACCGACGTCACGGAAGCCCATGTCACCGACACTCGTGATGGCGTGGACGATCGCTTGGCCAAACTTGGCTCCCAAGCGATCGCAGAAGGCCAAGTCGGCGTCATCACGTTGGCGGCTGGTGTTGGCAGCCGCTGGACTCAAGGGGCAGGGGTTTGCAAAGCCCTGCATCCGTTCCACCGATTTGCGGGAAAACACCGAAGCTTCCTCGAAATTCACTTGGCGAAGAACCGTGCCACCACCGCTCAACACGGCGGCGTGATCCCCCATGTCATCACGACCAGTTGGATGACTGACGAAGCCATCCGGACCGTTTTGGACCGCACTCAGAACTACGGCCACAACGGTCCGGTGCATGTCTCCAGTGGGCGCAGCGTCGGCTTGCGAATGGTTCCCATGGTTCGAGACTTGCACTTTCTCTGGGAAGAAACCGCTCAGCAGGTCCTGGATCAACAACAACAAAAGATGCGCGAGAGTGCCCGATCCGCGATCGCGAATTGGGCCGCACAAACCGGGGAAGGCTCCGACTACACCGACAACGTTTCCGCGCAGTGCGTGCATCCGGTCGGTCACTGGTACGAAGTCCCGAATCTGTTTCGCAACGGAACCCTTTCGCAGCTTCTCCGCGACCAGCCATCCCTTCGCTACCTGATGCTGCACAACATTGACACGCTCGGTGCCAACGTGGACGCGGCACTTTTTGGCTTGCACATCGAATCGGGAGCCACGCTCAGCTACGAAGTCATCCCACGCCGCCTGGAAGATCGCGGCGGCGGGCTCGCCCTCGTCGCCGGTCGTCCGAGACTGGTCGAAGGACTCGCGATGCCCGACGAACGCATCGAGTTTGGACTGAAGTACTACAACTCGATGACGACCTGGATTGACATCGACGCCCTGCTGAATTCGTTTGGCTTGGACCGAGAGTCATTGAACGACGCGTCGACAGTTGACGCGGCAGTCCGTCAAATGGCGGCTCGCTTGCCAACCTACATCACGCTCAAAGAAGTCAAGAAACGTTGGGGTCACGCTCAAGAAGACGTGTTCCCAGTCGCGCAGTTTGAAAAACTGTGGGGCGACATGACGACGCTTCCCGACATCGACAGCCGGTTCATTGTGACCCCCATGCGTCGCGGCCAGCAACTCAAAGAACCCAGCCAACTCGATGGCTGGAACCGAGACGGAGGCTCCGCTTACGTCAACTCCCTCTGAAACTGGTGACGAGCTTCGGATCGACACAAACATCCTGCATGGGATTTTAGGCAGTTGCCGTAGCGGAAACGAGCGACTGCTGTTGCTGTTGAACTGAGTGGTAAAAATCACTCCGTTCCATCACCGCATTCGCGCAAAAGCTCCGAAAGCAGATTGCGAGATCCGTGGATGATTCGAGCCACGCGAAGACGACCTTCATGCTCCTCGTAAACCACGACAAAGCTTCTCAAAAAAGCTTGATAGCTAAACTGGTGATTTGGCGGGTCCAATTCTGGACGAAGCGTTCCTATTGCCGGCTGCGTCGAGATGAGCGTCAGAGCGTCTTCGAGCTTTCCTAAAAAGTCGAGCGTTTGCGACGAGCCAAACTTCGACAGCGTGTACGTTTCAATTTCACGAATGTCGTTCGCGGCAGCCTTCGAAAGTTGAATTTCCATGCCAATGGCTTAGCCGCCCGACGCCGAGTACTTTTCGCGAAGAGACGTGAAGAATTCAGTCGAGTCAAGCAGTTCACCACGATCAATGGAATCGGCTCCAGCTTGAACCAGATTTTTAACCGCCTCTAGCTCAGCAAGCCTGATCGCTTCTTGATCCGCGAGCAGTCGAAGACCAGCACGAACGACTTCACTTGCCGACTGAAATCGGCCAGTACCAACACACGACTCGACAAACGATGATTGTTCGGGCGTCAGCGATAGGGACATGGTTTCTCGCATCATTTCCTCCGTTTAGCGGCCTGTGTTACATTGTAGCACAGGCAAAAGTCAAACCGCAAGCAATTTTCCGAGTCGCTGGCAGCACGGAAAACCTCTCAAAACTGGTGACTTGCCTTAGCACTTGCCCAGACGCTCTTCTACGCTGCTCCGCTCACCAGTCCTCCGTGGGCTCTCCAAACATTGTGTCGCCAAGCAAGAACCATCCAATGACGCCGAGCAAAATCGCTGCGACGGTGACCGCGATGGAGACTCGCATGAACGTCGGTCGTTTGCTCAACCAAACGTCCGGGATCGAGACGCACGTCGGCAGCAACAGGATCAATCCGTAGAGCCAAGCGGGATGCTCTTCATAGGTGTAAAAGCGACCGGTCGCTGTGGTGCTCGCCGCCAACAACAGAACCGCAGGAAACAGTCGCCCGAGATGCAACTTAGGCAACCATGTCGCTGCAATGGCAACGACCAAAGTCGCCACCAGTGCACTCACCATCCACTCTGCCAGCCCACCGTAAGCACTGGCCGCCAACAAAGTGGGAGCCACCAAACCCGCCAGCGCAACCCACAAAACCCATGGCGCTGCACCGCTTCGTCGCATTCGATCCAACGACCAAACGTTGACCAACGTGGCCCCGGCGACCGAGGCCATCCAAGGTCGATGAAGTGGCAACATGTCGGTCCACCCATCACCAGTTGGCATGGTCCACATGGCCGTGGCGATGGATCCCAATCCCGCGATCAGCCACCATCCCGCCGAGTGATTCCTTGTGGCGATCGATGGATCGGTCGCGAATGAGGAACACGCCGTCACGAGCAGCGACGAAACAATGATCGGCACCAACACGATCTGCCAAGCCTCGAGGGCAGACCAATCCAAATCTTGCCTTGCCAGCATGCAGGCAGCGACCGCCGAGGACCACCCAATCACCGCCAGAATGGCCGGCACACGTTCCTGACCAACCGTCAGCTTGGATCGCTGAAACGCCCATGCACCAATGACAAACGCCAGCGACAGGATCGCTGGCGTTATCACACACCAAAGTAGAATTTGTGTTTCCACGGTCTTATCGCTTGAAGACCAAGAGAGCTTGAATGGCAACCTTGTCGTTGATCTTGCCCTTGCCGTAGTTCATGCCCCACTTGGTTCGATCAATGTCAAAGTTCGCGGCCAAGACCAACATGTCTTCCGTCAACTTGGGCATCGAAGGGATCGTGACCTCGACCGTTTTCCCCAGCATGGTCAGCTTCCCGACGATGTTCACCGTGTCTTTCTGGGGGTCATGTGCGATCTTGGTCGACTCAAACGTGATCTTGGGGTGCTTGCGGACGTCAAAGAAGTCAGGGTTCTTCAAGTGGTTGGTCAACTTGTCCGCGTCCGACCAAAGACTCGTCGCATCGATCTCGATCTTCAGCGATCCCTTGCTGGGCTCTTCAACATTCAAGACCACGTCCGAGGTGAACTTCTTGAATCCCCCCTCATGCTTGCCATCAGGCTTCGACCCCACGAAGGAGATCTTTGACTTTTCCGTATCCAACGTTGGCTTCTCCTCCGCGGAACCCACCACAGAGGACACACAAACCAAAGCCAACATCAATCCAACACGCTGCAACATCATGAACAAACCCTTTGTAGGATGGGGACAGATCGATCTCAGGGAATCGCGACTCAACCGTCAATGTCCGGTTTGCGGCGTCATCCGCCCGACCTGAACAAAAACGTTGGCAGGAACCCCTGCCCGTCGTCGATCCTGCAATTGTCGCATTCGTCCCAACACGAAACAACAAACGGACCGCCTCGCGAGAGACAAATCCGCTTGTTTTTTCATGCAATGTTCATGCGATCACGGTCGGAGCCACCGGCACCCATCCGTGCGGGCAATCCACTCAGCCGGAGAACACGAACCCTTCGCCATTGTGATCGATCTTGATCGTCGTGCCTTCGGGATAGCTGTTCTTCAAAATTGCGGATGCCAGCGGATTCTGCACCTCGCGTTGGATCACTCGCTTCAGAGGCCTTGCCCCATACGCTGGGTCATACCCCACTTCTGCGATTTGATCGATCGCGGCATCCGAAATTTCGATCGACAAACCGCTGGCTGCCAATCGCGAACGCAGCTCTTCGAGCTGCAACTCCACAATTTTTCGAATTTGTGTTTGCTGCAGGGGATGAAAGATCACCGTGTCGTCGATCCGGTTAAGAAACTCAGGCAAGAACCTTGCCTTCAAAGCTTCCTCGACCGCCGCACGCATTTCGTCTTCGCTGCCGCCCTCTTCCGTCGCTCGCTGAATCACTTGGCTGCCAACATGGCTGGTCATCACAACGACCGTGTTGGTGAAGTTCACCGTTCGGCCTTGTCCATCCGTCAGCCGTCCATCATCGAGCACTTGCAACAGAACGTTGAACACATCCGGGTGAGCCTTCTCCATTTCATCGAGCAAGATCACGGCATAAGGACGCCGCCGAACAGCCTCGGTCAGTTTGCCGCCCTCTTCATACCCAACATACCCGGGAGGGGCACCGATCAGACGAGAGACGCTATGTCGCTCCATGAACTCACTCATGTCGATCCGAACCATCGCCGACTCATCATCAAACATGACCTCAGCAAGTGCCTTGCAGAGCTCCGTCTTGCCGACACCGGTTGGCCCCAAAAACAGGAACGAACCGATTGGACGATTGGGATCTTGCAAACCACTGCGGCTGCGACGAACGGCATCCGAGACTGCGGTGACCGCTTCATCCTGGCCAACGACACGCTGGTGCAAACGCTCTTCCATCACCAACAACTTGGCTCGTTCAGTTTCCATCATTCGAGTGACAGGAACCCCGGTCCAGGTGCTGACGACCTCTGCGATCTCTTCCTCGGTGACTTCCTTGCGAAGCAAACGGCGTTTTTCATCGCCTGGTTCTTCCTTGGCCTGATCCGCTGAATCATCATGTTTCTCAGCTTCATCAATCCGGGCCTGAAGTTCACGAAGCCTTGATTGCACCTGCAGCATCTCGCTGTACGCATCCTCAGGACTCTCGCCTCGAAGCTGCTTTTCTTTGGCTTCTGCGTCCAACTGCGCGAAACGATGCTGAAGCTGATCGACTTCTTGGCGAACCGACTGGACATCATCCAAGCCCATTTTTTCAGCTTCCCATTGCTCCTTCAAACTCGCCAACTCTGCTTTGGCGGATTCCATTTCCTCTTCCACTTCGACGCGTTTATCGACCGCGGAAGCCTCCTGTTCATCGACCAACTGACGATGCACCAATTCCAATTGACGCAAACGTCGTTGCAAGCGGTCGATCGGTTCCGGCACACTTTCCTTTTCCATCGCCAAACGACTGGCGGCTTCGTCAATCAAATCAATCGCCTTGTCCGGCAGAAACCGATCCGCAATGTAGCGGTCAGAAAGATTCGCAGCAGCAACCAACGCACTGTCTGTGATGCGAACCCCGTGGTGCGATTCGTAACGAGGTTTCAGCCCTCGCAGAATCGCGACGGTGTCTTCCGCATTGGGTTCACCCACGAAAACTGGTTGAAACCGACGTTCAAGCGCCGCATCCTTTTCGATGTGTTGACGATACTCATCCAACGTCGTCGCACCGATGCAGCGCAGCGCACCACGGGCCAATTCAGGCTTGAGCAAGTTCGCTGCATCGGCAGAGCCCTCGGCATTGCCCGCACCAACAACGAGGTGCAACTCATCGATGAACAGAATCACCTTGCCATCGGAATCTTTGACTTCCCGGAGCACTGATTTCAAACGTTCTTCAAAGTCGCCACGGAACTTGGCTCCCGCGACCAGGGCTCCCATGTCCAACGAAACAACCTTCTTGTCCTTCAAACTTTGCGGGACATCCCCTTCGAAGATGCGAAGCGCCAAGCCTTCGGCGATCGCCGTTTTACCAACTCCCGGTTGCCCGATCAGAACCGGGTTGTTCTTGGTTCGACGCGAGAGCACTTGAACCACACGCCGAATCTCATTGTCACGTCCGATGACAGGATCCAGCTTGCCACTTTGAGCCAACTGGGTCAGGTCAATGCCGAACTTCTCAAGAGCTTGATAGGTGGATTCGGCGTTGGGATCGGTCACCCGAGCCGAGCCGCGAATCTGGCTCATTGCGGTGAGCAGATCGTTGTCTGACACCCCCAGCAGAGACAACAGGTTCTTGGCCTTGTTGTCGGTACGAGCCAAACCAACGAGCAGATGCTCGGTGCTGACGTACTCGTCCTTCAACGACTCCGCCGAGGTCGCCGACGCTTCCAGAGCCGCCTGCAATTTCGCGGAAACTCGGGCCTGGCCCATGCCCGATGCATGAGGCAGCTTTTCCAGTTCGCTCTCTAGCAACGACTTCAGCTTCGGAACATCCACGTTGATTTTTTCAAGCAGCGGCGTCGTGATGCCATCTCGCTGGTTGACCGCCGCCGAAAGAACATGCAGCGGATCAATCTCGGCGTTGCCGGCAGCAGTTGCTTGAGCCTGCGCTTCGGCCACCACGTTTTGAGCTTGGGTTGTCAGTTTGTCGATACGAAAGGCCATCAGAATCTCCAGGCAGAGAAGTGGGGTGGGACAAGAGGTGGGACACGGAATCAGTTCAACGGATCAGCAATACAATTTCCGCGCCGAATGGCATTGCCGAGACAAAATGAATGGACATAAAAAAAGCGAGCGCCCGCCCGACTGCGAAACAGTCGGGCGAGACTCGCCGCTATCAAAAACGTGCGAGTCGAAAGGAATCAACCATCCGACTCACATCGGTTGGGTCAGTCTTTGACTTCGAACTCCGCGTCGATTGCGTCGTCGTCATCGTTGCCGCCCGCGGTTGCCCCTGCAGCACCTGCTGCATCAGCACCGGCTTCGCCCGCTGCATCGGTCTTTTCATACAAGACCTTGCTAAACGCTTGCGAGGCAGCTTCGAGTTCGTCGGACGCAGTCTTGATCTCGGCCAAGTCATCACCTTCGGCGGCTTTCTTGACCTTTTCAATCGCGGCGTTCATCGGAGCCTTGTCATCGTCTGACAACTTGTCGTCGTTCTCAGTCATCAGCTTCTCTAGCTGGTAGACCTGTTGATTGACCTTGTTGCGAGCCTCCACCAATTCGAATTGACGCTTGTCTTCTTCGGCGTTGGCTTCGGCGTCCTTCTGCATTTGCTCGATGTCACTGTCGGACAACGCGCCACTGTCTTTGATTTCGACATTGGCTTCTTTCCCGGTTTTCAATTCCTTGGCCGAAACGCTCAGGATGCCGTTTTGGTCGATGTCAAACTTGACTTCGATTTGAGGCACACCACGCGGTGCGGCAGGGATGTCTTCCAGGTTGAATTCAGCGAGCAAACGGTTCGCATTGGCCATCTTGCGTTCCCCTTGGAACACGCGGACGGTCACAGCGGTTTGATTGTCTGCAGCGGTACTGAAGACGTTCTTCTTCTCGGCTGGGATCGTGGTGTTGCGTTCGACCAAAGCGGTCATCACGCCACCCTCGGTTTCGATCCCAAGCGTCAGAGGAGTCACGTCGAGCAGCAACACGTCGTTGCGGTCGCCAGCCAAAACACTGCCCTGGATTGCAGCACCAACGGCAACCACTTCGTCAGGGTTCACGCCTTGGTGAGGGTCCTTGCCAAAGATGTTCTTCACAACTTCGCGGACCTTTGGCACTCGCGTGCTACCACCGACCAAGACAACTTCGTCGATGTCCTTGGGTTCCATGCCAGCGTCTTTCAACGCTTGCAACACAGGCCCACGGCAGCGTTCGACCAAGGCGTCGATCAGCTCTTCGAACTTGGATCGAGTGATCTTCATCGTCAGGTGCTTCGGTCCCGAAGCATCCATCGTGATGAAGGGCAGGTTGATGTCGGTCTCAGGCAACGTACTGAGTTCCTTCTTGGCCTTTTCACAAGCTTCTTGCAAACGCTGCAATGCCATCGCATCGTTACGAAGATCGATTCCGTTTTCCTTTTGGAATTCGCTGGCCACGTAGTTGATCAACGCTTCGTCAAAGTCATCGCCACCGAGGTGCGTGTCACCCGAGGTGCTGACCACTTGGAAGACGCGGCTTTCCTGTTCTTCATCACCACTGTCAGCGACTTCCAGAACCGAAACGTCGAACGTACCACCACCCAAGTCAAAGACGATGATGCTTTCGTCCTTCTTCTTGTCCAAACCGTAAGCCAACGCGGCTGCGGTTGGTTCGTTGATGATACGGGCGACTTCCAAACCAGCGATTTGGCCTGCGTCTTTGGTCGCTTGACGCTGTGCGTCATTGAAGTACGCAGGAACAGTGATGACCGCTTTGTTGACTTTGTGCCCCAAGTACGACTCAGCCGATTCCTTCAGTTTACGAAGGACTTTGGCAGAGATTTCTTGTGGCGTGTACTCGTTGTCACCCACTTGAATCTTGACGTAATCGCCCGCTCCACCGGTGATGCCGTAGGGCACCATTTTTTCTTCCGATTGAACTTCGTTGTGACGACGCCCCATGAAACGCTTGGCCGAGTAGACGGTGCGTTTCGGGTTGGTGACGGCTTGACGTCGGGCAGGTTCGCCGACGATGGTCTCTTGCTTGTCGGTGAATGCGACCACACTCGGAGTCAGCCGGTTGCCTTCTGGGTTGGGAATGACCTTGGGTTCGCTGCCCTCCATGATCGCAACCACGCTGTTGGTGGTCCCGAGGTCGATACCGATAATTTTTTCGCCTTGTGCCATGATGCGTGAACTCCTGTGTCCGAACGTGAGGGTGGGTGTCAAATGATATGTGTTTGGATTTCGACGGGCCGACCGCGGCACCGAGGCGGTCCATTTCGTCAGCCTTTTGGTTGGATCGCCAGATATGGCAAGATCTGTGCCAGACACATCCCCAGGCCTAACTTGCCAAAACGACAACACGATAAAAACACGTGTTTCGCCGACGAAAAACCAACTCTCTTGCTTTTGAAAAAACATTCCTTTCCGTTTTGGCAGCCCACCTGAAACGCGGATCTGTGCCACAATGCCGCCTTGCCAAAACGGCAGTCAACTTTCGCTCACGCCCGAAAAATCGCTCTCATGAGTCCATCTGAACCACGCGATCCAATCGATTCCATCGACACCCAAATCCTTGAGCTTCTGCGTGCACGCTGCCGGGCGATGGCCCAAAATGCGAGCGCCCAAAACAACTCCGACTGGGCCAGCACTTTGGCCGGGATCGACGACTTGGTCGACCAGTTCAACCAACCGCAGGCGAGCAGCGAAGGCCTTGGCCGCGAAACCCAACGAGATATCTTGCGGCACGTTGCCTCGGCTTGCTGGCGAGCCACGCGACCAGGAACCCACGCCTTCCTCGGACCACCTGACAGCTACAGCCACTTGGCCGCACTGGCGTACTTTGGAGAAGCCGCCAACCTCTTGCCCGTCCAGTCCATCGGCGCGGTCTTTGACGCGGTCGCGCGAGGCGACTGCGCCGGAGGTATCGTCCCCATCGAAAACAGCACCGACGGCCGTGTCGTCGATACCTTCGGCCGACTTTCGAAAGGCGAAGTCTCGATCACCGGCGAAGTCCAACTCGCGATTCACCACCAACTGCTCGCGATGTCCGACCTCCAATCCATCACCGAAGTCCACAGCAAACCGCAAGCGATCTCACAATGCCGGGACTGGCTCGCCACCCATCTTCCCAAAGCCAAATTGACAGAATGCAGCTCCACCGCAGCCGCTGCAAAATTGGCGTCCACCCAACCTGGCATCGCCGCGATTGCCAGCGAAGCGGCCGGCCGTCGACATGGCCTTCGTGTTGTCGGCGCGAACATCGAGGACAACCGTGACAACGTGACTCGTTTCGCGGTGCTCGGCCACGATCAACCAGCTCCCACCGGCACAGACAAGACAACGCTGCTGTTTCAAGTCGCTCATCAACCTGGCGCACTCGCCGACGTGATGGGAATTTTCAAACAACACAAACTGAACCTGACTTGGATCGAGTCCTTTCCTCAACCCGGCACGCAGAACGAATACTTCTTCGTCGTTGAATTTCCTGGACACTGCCAAGACGTCGCGGTAGCCAACGCGATCGAAGACCTGAAAACCGCCACGCACCACACCGACGTTCTGGGAAGCTACCGCCGAGCCGCACGAGCGGAGAGCTAGCGACCCCACAACCCGACGCGTGATTATTGAAGTTGCGCTTTTGCATTCGGTTATGTTGGCCAAAGGCCTTCATCATCGTAGCCTGGGGCGTCGCCCCAGGAATCGAGAGCGAAGGGAAATGAGTTGGCCAACGGCCAACATCAACCCACATGTTTTGAATTGAATTTGGCCGTTGGCCAAAATGGGGCCGTGTTTTTCTGCTCCAGGGGCGATGTCCCTGGCTAGGTTGAAGAAGGCCGTAGGCCATTCAACGAAAAAGGTCTCTCGGGGCTTCCGCCCCGAGCTAAGCACGACGGCCCCGTCCGAGGCGAAACCCAAACACAATCCACCAGCGACGACGCGAATCAGGCACGCAAGCGGATCACGAGGTCCACCCAATCATTCCTGCCGAGTGATTTGCCAAAGTCAAAAGTGAGGGTTCCACGTAGTGAACGAGGCGACGAGCCCTTGGTTTTGACGCCAGTTCAGGACTCGTCGCCTCGTCCACCACCCTAAAAACAAGTCGTGACAGACCACTTGCTGCTTAGAGCACGGATGCGGCGCCGGCACTCTGTTCAGCCACCAAACGTTCGATCAAATCATCGACACCGATGCCATCCGCTTCCGCAGAAAATGTCGGCACGATTCGGTGACGCAGCACTGGCAACGCCAACGCCTGTGCGTCCTCGAGCGTCACGTGTGTGCGACCGTGCAACAACGCACGTGCCTTGGACGCCAGCACCAACTGTTGACTCGCGCGAGGTCCAGGGCCCCACTGAATCCACTCTTTGACCCAGCCCTTCGCGTCGGGTTCGCTCGGACGAGCCGCCCGGACCGCGTCAATCACCCAGTTCTTCACATGCTCGGGCAACGGAACACGGCGGACAACGGATTGGAACTTGCAGATGTCTTCCCCACTGACAACCGGCTGAACATCGGCCAGGTCACCGGACGTGGTTCGCTCGACAATCTCTGACTCCTGCTCACGCGATGGGTAGCCGACGACAACATGGAACAAGAACCGATCCCGTTGGGCTTCGGGAAGCGGATAGGTCCCTTCTTGCTCAATGGGATTCTGCGTCGCTAGAACAAAGAAAGGCTCTTTCAAAGCGTAGGTCTTGCCGCCTGCGGTGACCTCGTGTTCCTGCATCGCTTCCAACAATGCTGCCTGTGTTTTGGGAGGCGTCCGGTTGATCTCATCCGCCAGCAACATTTGTGTGAACACAGGACCAGGCCGGAACAACATTTCCCGACGCCCAGTTTCATGATCTTCCTGAATGATGTCGGTGCCCGTGATGTCACCAGGCATCAGGTCGGGCGTGAACTGAATGCGGCGAAAATCCAAGTTCATCGAACTGGCCAACGTCCGCACCATCAGTGTTTTTGCTAATCCTGGCACGCCCTCCAGCAAACAATGCCCACGGGCCAGAATCGCGATCAGCAACTGCTCGATCACGTCACTCTGACCGACCACAATGCGGCCAACCTGTTCCTTGACCTGGGCGACGCTTTGAATCAACGCCTCCGCAGTCTCAATGTCCGAACCTTCGGTGTTGTCTCTGGGAGGCGGTGTGACCATCGTTGCTAGACGTCCAAATTTCGCACATCAAGTGCGTGGGTTTCGATGAATTCGCGACGGGGTTCGACTTTGTCCCCCATCAACAAACGGAACATTTCGTCCGCCGCACCCGCATCGGTCAGGTTGACCTTCACGAGAGTCCGGTTGGCGGGATCGAGTGTTGTTTCGCGGAGCTCCTCCGCGTTCATTTCGCCCAGCCCTTTAAAGCGGGTGACTTGCAGCCCTTTTTCACCGGCAGCTCGCACTTCCGGCAACAACTCTCGAAGATCTTCCAGCGGCCGACGCAGGTCTTCACCGCGGACGAGCTCAAACCGTGGCGTGGTGGAACCGGTGCGGTCCGCAGGAATCAAATCCTGCAACCCAAACCCGAGTGGCTCCAAGTCCTTCAAGCCGCTGTTGATCGTTCGGACCTCGTGCAACTCGGCCAAGTGAGCGACCACCTTTTCAGGCTCGTCACTCTTCGCTTCGGGCTCGCCATCGACATTCAGCTCTTCTTCAGCCTGATCGATGTCCAACGAAGCATTGTTTTCGGCAAGGTAAGCCTCAACATCCGCTTGCTTCATGAACCAATGCTCTTCGCCCAGAATCGTCAACAAGAACGGAGGCAGTTTGCCAGTGACAGGATCGAAGCGTTCACTGTGAACACGCAGGCTGACACCACGACGTTCCAAAGCGAGGATTGCATCTTCCATGGAAGCCAACGCGACACAGAGAGCTCGCATGGTTTCGCCTTCTGCACTGCGTCCATCTTCGGTCTCAAATCGCGTGTCATTCAAACCGCGTTCGAGCAACTGGCTCTTCATTTCTTCTTCGGATTGGATGTAGTACCGGTTCTTGCCTTGCGAGACCCGGAACAATGGCGGCTGAGCCACATAGACGTGACCGGCGGCGACCAATTGATACATCTGGCGATAGAAGAAACACAGCAACAACGTGCGAATGTGACTGCCATCGACGTCGGCGTCCGTCATGATGATGACTTTGTTGTATCGACGTCGCGAAAGATCCTGATCTGCACCAATCCCGGTCCCGATCGCTTGGATCATTGACTGGACTTCCTCATTGGCCAGAACCTTGTCTTCGCGGCTTTTGTACGCGTTGATGATCTTACCGCGAAGCGGCAGAATCGCCTGGTACTCACGCATCCGCCCGCCTTCGGCCGATCCACCGGCCGAATCACCTTCGACCAGGTAGACTTCGCACTCTTCCATGTTTTTGGAGATGCAATCGCGAAGTTTGCCGGGCAAACCACCGCCACCGAGGGCGTCCTTCCGCTTGCGAAGTTGATCTTTGGCTTTGCGAGCAGCCTCACGTGCTTCCGCTGCCAGCAAACCTTTTCGAACAATCGCCTTGGCCGTTCGAGGGTTCTCTTCCAGATACTTGCTGAGCGACTCGCCAACGCCACTGGAGATGATGCCGTCCACTTCCCCGTTGCCCAGTTTGGTCTTGGTTTGACCTTCAAACTGCGGGTGAGGAACCCGGACACTGATCACCGCGGTCAGACCTTCGCGAAAATCGTCGCCGGTGGGCGTCGTGTTTTTAAACAGGCCTTCTTTCTTGCCATAGTTGTTCAGCGTTCGCGTCAGCGCCGATCGGAAACCGGACACGTGCGTCCCGCCTTCGATCGTGTGAATGTTGTTGACGTAAGACTGAACGGTTTCCGTGAACTCGGTGCTGTACTGCAGCGCCATGTCGTACTCGACACCGTCTTTCTCGCCAACAAACTGAATCACATCGCCATGCAAGACGTCACTGGCGCGGTTGAGGTGTTCGACAAACTCAACGATCCCACGGTCGTATTGGTAATCGCCGCCTTCCCCATTTCGTTCGTCGAGGAATCGGATGCGGACACCACTGTTAAGGAACGCTAGTTCCTGCAGTCGTTTCTGCAGCGTGTCAAAGTTGTACTTGGTAACACTGAAGATCTGACCGTCAGCTTTGAACGTGGTCTTGGTTCCCGACTTCTTCGTCGGTCGGCCCTTTTGAATGGGGCCGGTCGGAACGCCGCGTTCGTAACCTTGCGTCCAAGTCGAACCATCACGGCTGACTTCGACCTCGGTCCATTGACTCAAGAAGTTCACCACCGTGACACCGACGCCGTGTAGACCGCCCGAGGTTTGATAGGCCCCTTTTTCGAACTTGCCACCGAACTTCAGCACCGTCATCACGCCCTCGAGCGTGCTGACTTCGCGGTCGAGTTCTTCTGACAATTGGTCGTGACGCGTCACGGGAATCCCGCGTCCGTCATCTTCCACCGAGACACTGCCATCGGTGTGAACCGTCACGCTAACCGATTTCGCGAAACCAGCCATGGCTTCGTCAATCGAGTTGTCGACCACTTCGTAAACCAAGTGGTGCAGACCACGCACGGTCGTGTCGCCGATGTACATCCCGGGACGCTCTCGCACGTGTTCCAGGTCCGACAGGTGCAGCAAATCCTTGTCGGTGTACTCCGTGTTTGCCGCCGGCCCCGTCGAGACACGTTCGACAGGCTTTTGAGGCCCCGCGTTCGCCTCAGCGGGATTTCCATCGCTGGAAGCCGCTCCAGCGGGCACAGCATTTGGATCCTCGGATGGGTCGTTTGAAGCAGGGTCAGTCGAGGAGGAATCGCTCATGAATGGGCGGCCCGTTGAGGCCGTCAAATGCGGGGTTTCTGACGTCACAGGCCGTCTTGCCAGCACGTCAAAAAAAAGCGTCAAATAGCAGGCAGGATTCTACCAAAAAGAACGACTTTGCGCTAGATCACGTGCGTGACCTCTCGACGGCAACGTTTCCGCTTTCCGAGAAGGACACACAGGACCCATTTGGCTTCCCAAACCGGCAGGGCCTCATCAGAAGTCGCTGAACGGATCTTTCCCCCCCGCGGGAGCAAAAGGATCCTCCATCGTGTCGCCAAACGGATCGGCTCCTCCGCCTCCACCGAATGGATCGACATCTTTGGGAGAGGTCTCCTCCGGTTTCGACGACTCCAACTCCGCCTCGGGTTCCTCTTCCGTTTCCACGGGCGGCCTTGATTTGAGCACTTTGGGCAGGACCGCCCCTGGGCTACGCAAGCACTGCATCGTGCCGCGATCATTGACCAGGTAAAGCCGGTTGGTGAAACGATTGACCAGCAACGCGTCCGGTTGAACGCTGGGGAAACGCCCCAACAACTGGCCGTCTTCGGCGGCCACCACGATCAAAGATCCCGACAGACTGCGAGCATAGATTTTGCCGTCGATCGCCCCGATCAACTCGGCAACGCCCGGCACCGTCTGCGGCCAAACCGAATAACCATCACTCGCCGAGACGCACATCAAGTTGCCGTAAGTCGTCGGAAACAAGACCCTCTCGTTGTGAAAAATAGGGCTGGAGTAAATCGGCTCTCCGGTCGGCCGACTCCACAGCACTTCGCCCTCGCGAGTCGCTTTGAGGCCATAGATTTGCCCCGATTCGGACCCGAAGAAGAATCGCTCTCCAGATGCCGCCGCGGGGGCTCCGCTGACGATCCCATCGGTGTTCAATCGAAACTGGACATTGGGTTCGCCTTCCATCTTCATCACATAAACAAAACCGCGACTGGTTCCCCAAGCCACTTTGTTGGAATCGGCAGCATGCGATGGGACATCCAAAGCAGATCCTGCGACGATCTCGGCAAACGGATCGATGGTTGGATCCTCCAATCCATAGCAGACAATGCGATCACCAATCGACGGTACAATCGCAAAGCCATTGCAGTGCACCACGCCGCCCAGCGGCACATATTCCAGCTTAGTGACACCAAACACCTGCCCGTTTTGGACGTCCAGTTTGATCAGTTCACCACCGTTGACGACGGAAACAAACTCCTCGTCCACACTCAAACCGCCGTAGCCTCGCCCTTCCGCTCCAACACGCTGCAACCAAACCAAATCGCCGGATTCCGCGTCGCGGCACTCCACGGTCCCGTCGTCCGATAGCGTGTAAAACCGG
>NZ_JBICHO010000126.1:0-5908 GCF_043100905.1 Rhodopirellula sp. JB055
AGGGAGCGTCCCTTCGAATCGATCGGCCCGCGAACCTCGAACTCGTGCACAAATTTGCCCGCACTTTCGATGGGTGACTCCAACGGTTCCTCGTCGCAGAACAAGATTGCCTTCAACACTTGACGTGCGGTTTGGGCGATCTGCATCGAATGCTCCTCCACGTCTGCTTCGCTGGTGCTCTGCTCCTTTGCCAGACGCTGTGCCCGATCGTACTCTAGCTTTCGGACGGTGAAGTCCGCTTTGACGAGCACATTGTGAACGCTTGTTTGGTGCCCCAGCACCATCAACGCCGCAATGTCGCTGGTCGGCAACAGATAACCGGTCGTGTCAAATCGATCTTCCAAGTCGGACACATTGCCGCTGCGACGCAGATCCAACGTGTTGCCCCGCAAGAACGCGTTGCCCATGTGCTGCATCGAACCATGGCCGCCGGTCACGTACCAACCACCCCAGCGCTGGGCAAAGGGACTGGAATCACTGGTCACGTGCGAGGGGAACTGGGCATTGATTCCGCCATCGTGAAGCGGCGAAACGCTGCGCATCATATGCCCCGGCAAACCACCCGTCATCGATGTGGCATGGCAACCCAAGCAGTCATAATCTGACCGAGTCATCTTCGCTCGCCAGGGTTTCATGTCGACGGTGTAGAACGCCGCTCCCAACTTCGAATCGGCAGTGGAGACTTCCACCAACGAACTGCCGCGCACCCACCCAACGTAAGTGTCGTCGTTGAAGTAGATGGCTCTTGGGTTGGAACGCGAAATGTGCTGGACCTGCATGCTGGTCTTGGAAAACACCAGCGTTTGCGATGAAACGGGGATGTCCAGTTCCTGCAGCAGCGATTCCAAGTGCCCACGTGGCTTGCTGTAATCGAGCCGCACTTCCTTGGACTGGATCTTCGCAATCAACCGGCTGACTCGATTGTCCTCGACCGTGTCCGAGTAAGAAAACGGCGGCTTCTCGATATCCATCAGTCCTTGCGCAGTCACTGTCGAAGGGACGCCAGCGGCCAGCGACCATCCCAGGGTCATCGTCAGGAGGCATTGCATACGGGGATGATTCGTCATTCGCTCGCCAATGTCACGTTTTTGAATTCGGTTCATGTTTCGTTCGCGGTTCGCAGAATTTCCGCGCGGATTGATCGACGCGTTGCCTAGCACAACCGGTGCTCGCTGCGACTCTTATGTGCACCTTCCTGTATAGAATACACTGCAAACACTTTGATGTGAACGGTGTCCATGCAGGAACTCCGCGATTGAGCACAGCAAAACGGTTCACGCGGCGCCGAGCAGCCATGCTCCAATCACAATGGCACCCGTGATCAATCCAGCAACGATTTGGAATGAACCGCTGGCAAGCCACGCTTCCGGCAAACGGCACCCGATCCAGCCAAACAGCGTTCCAGCGACGAAACCAGTCACGTGTGCCAACACATCGGTTCGTTCGCCTTCCAATCCCATGAATGACAACAACAGGACACCGCCGATCAAGGGACTCCAGCGAACCAGGACCTTCGTCGATGTCTTGTATCGAGGGTGCATCGCGTGCGCGACCAGAATCCCCAAAGCGGCGAAAACAGCAGTCGACGCACCGATCGAAGTGTGCACCGCGTCGCGGATCAACGCGTTCATCAAATTCCCCAGAGCGCCGGCCATGACGATCGTCAACCACGCCAATCCGCCGCCCAAGAGACGCCCCGCCAGCACACCGAAGACACCACCGAAAACCAAATTCGATAGTAGGTGACCAGCATCCGCGTGCAGAGTCAACGCCGTGATCGTTCGCCACCACTGACCATTCATCACATCGCCGGCATTCATCTGGCCAGCCGCTTTCCAGTCGATCCCGTAGGCAGATGTATCGGCCAACACCGCAACCGAGACAATGAAGATGGCGTAGTAAACCACCCCCGCAATTGAACCACCGAACACGACGGCTTTGGATGGCAGAGTCTGCTTGGTTTCGGCAAGCCGATCGTTGCGATACGACTGCAACTCAGCGAACGCGGCGTTGACTTGTTCGTCGGGGACGACCAAGCACCAGTCCCCGGATTGTTGCAGCATCTCATTCGAGATCCCCACCGATTCCAGCACCAACCGAGTATCCATGCAATCGCGGTGCGATGGCGAGCGAAAGACGATCTCGGGTTCCGGGCATCCTTTGTTCATAGCGTTGCGAGCAAGGTTGCCCCCACCTCATTGATTGCGGGACGTTCGCTTCTCTAACACGAACCGTCTTGAAGCGAACTCGGCCGCGATCCTAACACAACGGCAGACAATTCGAACCAAGCCTCCTCCCAAACACAGTTGGCGTCAACGGGATCGCGTGAGATCGTTTGTGTCATCAATGGAAAGGCTCTCAACCTGTCGATGAACTTCCTGAACGATGTCTTTCTCGATGCACGGCGCCCACGAAGTCGGTAGCCCGTAGTAAACCATCGCCCCGCCGCCTTCATAGCCGCCTTCGCCAAGGACTCGACGGGAAGGAACATAGGCCATCACATCGTTGGCGTAACCAGCCACCCAAGTTTGCACTCCTGTCAATTCGCTCTTCAAGCGAAGGGCGTAGTCCACGACCACTTCCCCACCAAGCGTTGTCAGCAGCGGGCCATCGCCAATCGTCCATGCACTCACGGGATACGGGTAGGTTGGCAGAAGCGGATCACCGCCATCAATTTGCTTCAATAGCATCTCTGCCCTCGCCACCTCGTAGCGATTGTCAGACTTCGAATTCAATTCGATCTCGTCTCTCGTCGGCAGTTCATCGAACGGCAAATCAATCTCTGAATACGATGTCCGCAACGGTCCCTGTACCGCCTGCATTTGCGTCGTCAGCAAGACCGAATCCACGGCATCGGCCAGACGCCGCCCGTAGTGCTCTGCCAATTCCACCGTGCGTCGAGGCAGTGGTTTTTGGTCGGCGCCGCAACCGGCAAAGAACAATGCCACGCACCCAGGATGTTCGTCTTCCAAGTTCATCTGGGCATATCCCGGATAGTCACCGGACCACTGATAGCCACTCAAGGTTGTCGCGTGACAGGCATACCCGAAGAGGATTGCGGTTAAACGACCGCTCGCATCTCGAACGGCGAGCACCGGAACGTCATGATCGCTGGGGCCTTGCAGTTGCCCTTGGGTTCGTCGCTCGGGCACCGCTGCCTCAGGATTCTCACGACGATTGACGGCAAACGTTGCCGTGCCGCTTCCCCAGGTCACGTCGCTGGGTTCCAGGTTGCCAATCGCGTTCCTCACCAACTCAATCATCTGATCCTGAAAAGAAGCGACCCAATCATCGATCGCTCGTCGCTGAGGATCAGCAAGCAACTGATGATGAAGTGGCGCCAGGTTGAGACCGACGACAGGTCCACTATGCGTGTGCGACGTGCAGATCACAATCTGGTCACGCTGCAAACCGTACCTCCCTTTCAAAGCATCACAGATGGATTGCGAGAGCGTACGATCAATGCCAACGAGGTCCAGTGTCAGAACCACACCTCGATATCCCTCTTCGTCCTCCAGCACCAATGCTTTCGCCCATAGCTCGGTCAGTTTCCCATCCGCCGGACGGGTTCGCGACGCATAGCCAGCCATGCACATTGGCTCGTTGGGTGTGATCGCAACTTTTGCTGCTCCCGCTCTCCAGGTTGAAACCGAAGTCAAAGTGGACTCCGTTTCTGCCCCCCATCCCACGACCGTGAAGAGCACGAGAGTTGTTGCGACGAAGAGGGCTTTTGCGTTCATTCCAGCATTCCAAACGGGTGCGTTGATCTCTGCGACGTTCTTACCTCGCACGCATTGTAGAACAATCGCCCGATTCCTTGGCAGCTTGCAGGAGGGTCATACCAATCGAAGATTGCCAATGGATGACCTAGTGCCTCCGGAACGATTTCGTGCCGCTTGAAGACCTCATTTCCCCCAGATCCTCAAGCAGCCAAAAGCGTGCCCTGATAGGTCCACCTATATGGCCTTGCCAGCGTGCTGTTGTAGTATTCGATGAAAGCCAGGATTCGATCTTCCAAATGCTCGATCGATGTGAAGCTCATTCGCCTCAGCAGTTTTCGACGTAGCGTTCCAAACCAGATTTCAATTTGGTTGAGCCATGAGCAATGGCGAGGTGTGAAGATAAATCGAATCCGATGAGACGGATCACTGAGAAATTCGCGACGACTGGCTGTCGACTGCAATATCCCTTTGCGGCCCTTGAGCCCAAGGTCGTCCTCAAAGCCGATCATCGTAGCGATCATCCTCACCAGTGTTTCACTGCAGTGAGTATTTAGGTTGTCCATCACGAACCGGTAGGTTGCGTCTTCACCACCTTGGCTGATTACATTGTTGATGTTTTCGAGCATGTCCAGTTCGCCACGCGTGTCTCGAAGAAGCGGTGCCCAGATCTGTCCCGTTGCAACGTGGAGATTGCCAAAGAGTCCTGTTGTTCCATGGCGCTGGTACTCGTATTCCAGGCGAGCGACATCGTGACGGCGAACCGGTAAGTCCGGGGCAATTCGCTGGAGAGCTTGAATGCCGGTCATCTCATCGACGCAGATCGTGTGAACACCGTCGCGACAATACAGCTCAATTGCTTCGGCATAGGCAGTGCAAATCGCATCGACCTTGGCCTCAAACATTGGGTCCTTCGTTTTGTCTTTGGAGAACAGCCAGTACTGATGATGATGCGGCCGGATGTCCATGCGGGCGAGAAGCTCGCGGACCCAACGGCCGCTGATGGTAAACGCTTGACGGATGCGGCTCATCTCGTGGGCCAACTCATCGCTACTCCACTGACTGATTGGCCGCCCTGAATCCTGGGGATCTTCGCATGCTTTCGAGGCCAAGTCTGCTTGCTGTGTCTGGGTAATTCGTGGACGTCGGCCCGACCGCTTTATGTCGCTAAGCAATTCGATGATCGCCTTTTTCAATGCCGGAACGCCTTCGCCGCACTCGATGCTGATCAAACGAGGCCAGTTGTCTCTCCATCGACGTCGCCAAGTTCCAACCGCATCATGCCCAAGCCCAACGATTGCTTCGATCGCCTCATTGTTGTGCCCTTGGCGAGCGAGCAAGATGATACGACAACGCACTTGAAGTCCGCTCGGCGTCGACCTGGCCGCCACAAACTCCTCGAGCAACGCCAACAGTTTCTCAGTCACTACAACCTTCGCCGCCTTGCCTGACATATCCCACTCCGTGAAGATGCGAAAGACAAGCAGTTTCCATCGCCGGCAAGCTTCACGCCAGATCAAATCGTTCCGGAGGCACTAGGTACGCGCAATTGCCCGTCGAACTGGACCCCGAAGCCAAGCAGGCCATGAACAAAGTAGACACCACATCGACTGGCAACGTCATGGTCGAGATGACCGCACAAGAATACACCGCGCTCGTACAGCTCACAAAGCCAAGTCCGTCCCAGACTCCTGCCGTCACGCCATCAGCGAAAGCCACGGATGCGAAGTCGATGTCGCGTGCAGAAAGAATCCAGCACGTCAAACCACGCCTGAAAAAGCTCTTGCCGAAGAAACGCGAAACGGTCGTGAACTCCATTGAAACGATGTTTCAATTCAAGGGTGGAATCTCCCGGTCGGAAGTGGACGCGGTGATCAAGGCGTTGCAAAAAAGCGGCTTTTTCACAATTGCGAACAGTGGCAAGGTCGCCTACCGCGTCTAGCGGCAAACTGAAACTCAAGCACCATGCTGGCCAACGAGATCTTCATTGGCTTGGTCGTTTCTCCTGCGGCAGACTTGTCCAGTGTGGGTGACAACGCCGCCGCTGGAGACCACAATCTGCATGCGATCTTTGAATATGCACGGGGCGCAAACAGATCGCAGGACATGCGATGCCCATGCTTGGCCTCCTTTGGAACACGATGTTTCATGACCACGAACTTCTCACAAACCGCAGCTTACATCTGGTC